>NZ_CCXI01000149.1 GCF_000820705.1 Clostridium polynesiense
AAAAGAGGAGCAACTATCGGAGCTTTTGTTAACGGATTACTTTTAAGCTTTGCACCTGCGCTGTTACTTCCTGTACTGGGTAACCTAGGATTCCAAAATACAACCTTTGGTGATTTTGACTTTGGAGTTCTTGGAATAATTCTAGGAAAAGCATCAGATTTAGTAGGAAAAGCAGGTATTTATGTAATAGTAGCTATAATATTAGCTGCACTTATAATACCAAGCTTTATGAAAACAAAATCAAAGGCTTTAAACAATATAGTAGAAGAATAATACATCTCGGGGAATTGCTAATGTGCAGTTCCCCGATTTGTAATATAAGGAATAATGTCATAATATAAGGTTAAATTACATAGATTACTTAATATCTTTTAGAAGGAAGGTGACATATTGATTAATAAAAGAAGTTCCGGCATACTAAGCTTTATTATAAATTCCAAAAAACCTGTTACCATAAAGGAACTGTCGGATAATTTTCAGGTTAGTCCCAGAACTATAAGATATGATCTTGAAAACATTGATGATTTTTTAAATCAAAACAACTTTCCTCTTTTAGATAGAAAGCCCAGTGTAGGAATATCCTATGAATGCTCCTTTGAGAATTTAAGACAAATTTCCTCGGTGTTTAATGAAATGAGCAGCTATGACTATATAATGTCTCAGGAAGAAAGAGTGAGATATATTATCTGCGAGCTTCTCCAAAACAATGGATTTATTACTATGGATAAGCTTTCCGAAGAGATGTCTGTGAGCAAGGGAACCCTTCTTAAAGATATAGAGGAAAGCAAGAGCTGGATAGAAAAAAACGGTCTGAAGCTTAAAAGCATCCGAGGCAGAGGAATGAAAGTAATAGGTGAGGAAAAGCTTTTAAGAAAGGCTGCAACAAAGGTCTTTGGAGAGAGCTTTGATACCATAGAGCTGCTTCAGGTAATGAAAGAGAGCTTTTCCAAAAAGGAAAAGGCTAATATAAATATATTTATCAATAAACTTTTTAAAGATATAGATATAGCTTATATTGAAAGATGTATAGCCATTGCCGAGGAGCAGATGGAGGCAACCTTTTCTGACGAAGCCTTTAATGCTCTACTTATACATTTAGCTATAGCAGTTAAGAGGATACAACTGGGAAGGGATATAGTGATGGATAAAGAAGAGGTTAAAACCTTGAGAAAGCTTAAGGAGTTTTCTGTGGCTCCTGCCATTGCTAAAATGATTGAAGATGGTTTTAATGTATCCGTTCCTGTAGAAGAAATAGGATATATAACAATACATCTCTTAGGTAGTAATGTCACTACAGTAGAGGAGCTGGATAAGGATAACTGGTTGGAGCTCCGTTTTATGGCTTCAAAGATTATAGAGGAAATGGAAAACCGTACAGGGTACTATTTAAAACAGGATCAGCAGCTTTTTAATGGACTTTTGCAGCATTTGCGACCTGCTGTCTATAGGCTTATTCATGGAATTGAAATCAAAAATCCTCTTATAGAAGAGATTAAGGATTCTTACGGCAAGGTTTTCTCTCACGTAAAAAAATCAGTGAGTTATATAGAGGAAAAGTACAATAAGAGATTCAGCGATGAAGAAATAGGTTATTTTACCCTGCATTTTCAAGCTGTCATAGAAAAATTAAAGGATAATAAACTAAAGAAACCTGATGTTCTTGTGGTGTGCGCTACGGGGATAGGAACCTCCAAAATGGTTTCTGCAAGGCTTGAAGCTATTTTTGATGTAAATATTGTGGATAATATCTCATACAGAGAGGTGGAAAAAGCCTTGAGCAGACATCCGGTGGATGTGATAGTAAGCACTATTCCTATTAATGTTAAAGATATAAAATCTGTTCAGGTAAATCCATTTTTAACGGAAAAGAACATAGCTGAACTCAATTTAATATTTCAAAAAGCCAAAAAAAGCAGTATTCCTATAAGTGATTATAAGGATGAAATTAACATAGATGAAATTATAGATATTATAAAAGAAAGCTGCACCATAGAAAACCTTCAGGAGCTTGAATATAATCTAACAGCTTATCTTAAAGAGGGAGCATGGAATAAGACTTCAAGAAAAAAGCCTGAACTTAAGGATATATTAAAAGAACAGTGTATAAGCTTAAATGCTCAGGTTAAAGATTGGGAGGAAGCTGTAAGGCTGAGCGGAGAGCTTCTTCTTAAAAATAACTACGTTAAAGAAAGCTATATTGAAGCTATGGTGAAGACCGTAAAGGAAATGGGGCCTTATATAGTAATACTTCCGGGAATTGCTATGCCTCATGCAAGACCTGAGGACGGTGTTAGAGAAATAGGAATAAGCATAGTAACCTTAAAGGAAGCTGTAAGCTTTGGAAGCTATGAGAATGACCCGGTAAAAGTGATAATAGCTATAGCCTCTACAGATCACATAAGCCATATGAAGGCTTTGTCTCAGCTTATGAATGTCATGGAAAATGAGAATTTTTTACAAAATATATTAAAGGCTAAAAAAGAAGAAGAGGTTATAAAATATATGCAAAATTTGGTGCAAATTGCTATGAAATAATTATAAAAAATCATATTGACAGCTTATATCAAGCCGAGTATAATAACTTATGTGCTGATTTATTTCAGCATATAGCTAAGGATCTTTAGCTCAGTTGGTTAGAGCAACCGGCTCATAACCGGTTGGCCCGGGGTTCGAGTCCCTGAAGGTCCACCATATTCAGCCAAGTTAATAATAG
>NZ_CCXI01000150.1 GCF_000820705.1 Clostridium polynesiense
GCAGTCTTAACAGACTGCTTATTTTTTTCCTTTTATTAACATATTCCCACTATATAACCTGATAACATAATATATAATAAATATATAAGACAGCAGAGAGTTAAGCATATCTAAAAAAATAAGAAAGTACTATATTTATTCAAGGTCATTCATTAGCTGCCGGAAAGCTCCATAATATCCTTAAGCTTTGAAGTAGATGGTTCATCTATATAAAGATAGCTGCCCGCCAGAACTATAGCTTTTTTGGTATTGTCGCTTATCCACAGAGGATATGTATCTCTAGAGCCATCGTAATAATTCAATATTATTTTATATTGAGATTTTTTATCCGGTTCCTTTGCTTTTTCATGATTTTCTCCTATCAAAAAGGATTTTATAAAATTTATATCAGAAGGCTGTCTGAAATACCAGTGTTTTAATATAGAGGTTTCTCTATAGGAATTAAACTGATAAATTTCTACAGTTTCTATTTCCGATTCTGGTGATTTTCTTTGAGCCGCGGCTTTTATATCCGTTGTATCCAGTATATCAAAAGAAAGAGGCGCCTTCTGGGTAATAATATATAAAAATGCTGCAGCTAAAAATAAAAAAAGATATATCTTAAGACTGCTGTGCTTTTTTGATGAATAATTAATTTTCAAAAACGACACCCCCAATAATTTATAAATAATGTAATTATAATTATTTTAATATAAAATTCCATAATTTGGAAGATATTCTTGAAAATAAGTTATTTTTTAATATTAATATTATTAGGAGTGATTTATTTGAATTTAACGGAAGAGAAGGTTTGTGAGCTTTGTGAAAGAAAAGGCGTTGAAACTACAGTACACCATCTTGTCCCTAAAGAAGAAGGGGGGAGAAATATGGCTACTGTAAATCTGTGTATACCCTGCCACAGACAAATACATGCATTATATTCTAACAGAGATTTAGGCTTAAGACTTAATACTCTGGAAAAGCTCAAAAAGGATGAAAAGATATCACGATATTTACACTGGATCAAAAAGCAGAACAACGAAAACATAATAAGAATAAAGAACTCCAGAGAAAGAAGGATGAAAAAGTAGTGTTTATAAAATCATAAATCTTCCTGTTATAAAATTCTCCTTTGATGTAATCAATGTATAAAGACTTAGGTAATATTTTTCGGAAATTATTGACTACAATTAGTATATATGGAAGAATAGGGTAAGGGGGATGATTTTTATGTTTAGAAAGAAATATATATTGGTTTTTGTTTTAATTTTCATTTTATCATGCATTTTTCTTTATTTTACAAATCGCAGATGGATAAATGAAAGAAAAACCTCCGTGTCCTATTTTTCCGGTGAGTTAAGAAAAGAATATAAGGATTATTTTGATACTTATAATCAATACTATAATAATGCCAGTTATATAATGTATCGGAACTACGACAAGTTAAGCCCTGAAAAGATGGTTGCTTTAAATGTTCTCGGTTTTTCTATAAGTTTAAAAGATAATGGTATAGATGATCGTATTATAGAAAGAGAGATTAATAACTATTTAAAGGCTGTGGGAAAAGACTCTGATGAAAATGCTTATATATATTACAAGGAAAAGGTAACAGAAAATATAAATGAAATTTTAAATAAATATGAACCTCGCCGCAAAAAATCTATGAGAGATCCTTTTGTGCATATAGGTTTGAAAAGTTTGTCTAATGCCTTTCTTATATCCGTTCTTTATTCAGTTTTTCAGAAAAAAAGCAGCTAAAGAAACTTATGGCGAATTTAGATTAATTAAATATAACTTTATTAAGACAAAAATAAATAACCAGGACTTAGTTCTGGTTATTTATATGGAGTTTTTATTATAGATTTATTCACCTATAATTTTTTTTACCTCATTTAATTCCTGAGATATTTTGTTTAATGTCTCTAATCTTTTCTGCTGCATGGAAATTTTGCTGTCTAAGTCCTTCATAATAGCTTCTGCATCCTTTTTCTCATCTTTCTTTTCTCTGGGCTCTTTTTTCATTTCCTCATGATCCTTTTTCAAAGAGTCTCTAAGCTCTTTTATGGAAGCCATTCTATCTTTAAGCAATTTCTGCTGCTCCTCTGATAAACCTTTATCCCTGGAAGATAAATTTTCTAAACGGGAATTTATTTCTTTTTGTAAAGCCTCCACTTCCTCATGCTTAGCCTTAATTAATTCTTTGTTTTTCTTTACTATTTCAAGCTTGGTATCTCTTTTCTCCTTTTCTGAAGGATTGAGAGTAGGTTTTTCAGATTTTTTTTCCTTTTCTTTTTCCTCTTTAAGATTTTCTTTTCTATGATTTTCTTCACATTTTTCTTCCTCACAGTTCTTGTGAGGGCTATTATCCTCAACCATTAAACTGATACAGGAGCTTATATCCTTAACTTCGTAATTTTTAGCAGAGACCAGCGCTGGAGAAGAAGCGGAAACAATTATTCCAGCTGAAATAAAAAAAGTTAAAAGCTTTTTATTCATATTTTGAAACCTCCTTAATAGTTATATTTTTAATATACCTTTTCTGAATAGAATTATACTCATTAGGTTCTCCTATTATAGTTATTACATAAAAATATTAATCATTTTTTATTTTTAGCCCGATGTTTAATAGATTAAGTTCAAAAATAAAACTTTTTCCAAATATATTTATTTCTTGTAATATTGATTAAAGTATTTTAATTATCTTTAAGAATCTTTAATTATCTTTGAATATCTTAATATATCTTTTTAAATTAGACTTTGACTTTCTTTGACCTTAATTTTATAATTATAACTGTAATAAGGATTAGATAAAAAATAACAAACAAATATAAATTATTAAGGAGGTTTTGCATATGTTTGAAATGGTTCCTTGGAGAAAAAATAATTCTATGCAGAGAAGAGGTGACATCTTCGAGCAGATGGTAAACAGCTTTTTTAATGATGATTTTTTTGCACCAATGACTTTGAGTAAAAGTAACTTTTCAGTAGATTTAAAGGAAACTGAAAAAGAATATATAGTAGAAGCGGATTTACCAGGAGTAGAAAAGGAGAATATTCAATTAGACTATAATAACGGATACTTAAATATTTCAGCTAAAAGAGACAACTTTACAGAGGACAAAGGAGATAATTACGTAAGGCAGGAAAGAAGCTATGGAGAGCTTAAAAGATGCTTCTACATTGACAATATAGAAGAGGAAAAAATCGAAGCAAGCTTCAACAATGGTGTCCTTAATATTAAGCTTCCTAAGCTGGAGGATGAACAAAACAAAGGCAGAAAAATAGATATTAATTAGTTATTAGTTATATATCACTTAAGGAAGCTTGGAAGGCTGATAATAAATATGAATCCTCTAAATCTCCTAAATCCCCTAATTAGTATTCAGCATAAGCTTAAAAGAAACCCTTATTTATTAGCTAAGGTGCGATAACGAAGTATTTATGTAAGGTGGCGATACAGCGTATAGCTGTGCCGCCGCTTTTGCGTTTATCAAGCTGTTTTCTTTCTTCATTTTCATCAAACCCTTTCTTAAATTTGTTTTGTTGTTTACAGAGGTCTTAGGATACATCCTAACGAGGTATTTGTAGACGGAGGGGTACAAATACACTGCTCGCTAATTCTAAGCAATGTAACGCAAAAGAATTTATTCCTCTACTTGTTTGAACTGTGAGAGGAAAAATATAAGGCTTTTTAATAATATTGTTTTACAGAATAGAAAAATCTCTCCTATGGAGCTTTCATTTACTCGAAAAGAGAGAAAATTATGGGTGTTGGGAAAATGATAGTGTATGATATAAATCCATATTTATTGTGGTATTCAAATTCTGATTTTTTGTTCTTTTTCGCATTCTTCCAAGCTAAAAATCATTCCATCTTCATAACCTTTTCAAATCTAAACATTCCATCAAAGTCGTCACCTTTACTACTATCTGAATCATTTGGATCCTTATGATGTGAATTAAAGAATTCTACGATATGAAACCCACATCGGTTCACATAGAAGTGAATATTTCTCTTTTCAAAATATGGCGTACAGGTTTCCCATACAGCAACTTCAGGATACATTTTTTCAACAGTACACCATGCTGCATAACCGATACCTCTGCTGTGAGCATTAGGAGATACAAAGAGAAGTTCTAATTCACCATGATTATTTTCCACCTTAAGTACCAATCCGCCGACTTTTTTTCTATCTGCAACGATATGATAGGCTTCGCCTTCATCTATGGATTGTTCAATGGTTTCTCGAGAAATGATTTCTCCATCATCTTCAAAGTGATTATACCTAAGCCCAAATTCCTCCATTGCACCATAGCGGAAAGCCTCCTGATTATCTAAAACAAACTGATTTCTATCTTCATTCTCAAGTGGTATTAATTTGATCTCTGTCATATAATTTCTTCCTTCAGATTCAAGTTATTGAATAACACTACATTCAAACAAAAACATTTCGCACTTATCATCAATCGCAATATCTTTAAAGAAAGATGAGTAAGTTTTTATGTTTGTAAAACCTATTTCTTTTAAATACTGTTCCATTTCTCCAAATTTATATAGATGTATTTGAAAATCCATAGATTCGCTTTGTAATAGTTCTGTTCCATTATAAAGTTCGTATATTCCCGGCATAAATTGTGTTTGACTTTGTTCATCGTAATAATTCTTACTTTTTAATATAAGATCAAATCCATCTTTTGTTTTTACCGAAACAGTTTCTTTGTAACCATCATCATCTATACACCTATCACCCATTGTTTCAACAGCGAATACAAATTTACCTTTCGGAGTTAACATTTCTTTTATTTTTGCTAAGATTTGCTTGCATAATTTTATGTCGGTAAATAATGAAACTGAACCAGAAGAAATAAATATATAGTCAAATTTTTCAATAGGCGAATACTCTAAAATATCTGTTTGAATTACCTTTGCATCAGGAGCTTTTTGTTTCAACTTATGCAACATTTCGCTAGATAAATCCATTCCATAAATATCAAAACCACGCTCTATAAACGGAACAAGGAAGCGTCCACTGCCACACAAGGCTTCCAAAATTTTTTTGTCTTTTTCTGCATAAGAGATATAAAAATCCAATTCGTCCTGCGGAGCTTTCTCGTGTAAAATTTCGTACATTTCAGTACATAAATTACCATAATAATTTTGTCTAAGTTCACTCATCGTTTATCACTCCTCAAATTCTAATTAATTATCTGATAGATTACTTCTTGTTTGGATCATCTTCGTTATAAGACTTCTTGCTTTTATTTTGTTTACTTGCACCAAAACAAAGGAAAGCAGAACCCAAACACAACCAAATCACACCAGACGAAAACCCTGAATTAAAATCTATTTGCATTATCGTCTAAATACACTCTCGAATTTCCCTGTTGAAAAATTTCTTTAGGCAGAATTTCTTTATATAACTTTCTAATTATTCTTTTGGTGTTATTGTCTGGGTTCATAATTTTATCTCACTTTCAAATCGAAATTTATCTAAGTATATTTAAAAATATTCTATCACTTTACCCTGGTAAGTTCTACATTTTAGACCAAAATGTCCCGTATATATTGAGAAAAGGATAATACTTTCTATCGTAACGCTTTAAGGCATTAAAAAGACGATTCCGAGCCGTTTTAAGAACATAAAATATGGTGGGTAAAGGATTAACCCTACCCACCACGATTTTTAGATTATAAGCGTGACATTCGGTTAGTTATAAATCAGTTCAGCGTTTACGATTGCCCTTGCCCTTGCCTGTATCTAGTTCATTCTGCCTATCCAAAGCATACCATTTTCTGTTTTGAGTTGTTTGGTAACATTTCACTCTCTGCAATTTCCTTTACCAACCGAAGAAACATTTCATTCGCCTGATCATCAATATCGGCAATATAATTTTTTGATTTTTTTGAAAAAAGTCCTCAAGGTGCATATCTAGTTAGTGAAAGGAGTTGATAAATATGGCAGTAAATACATCATTAAGAGGCAATGCCATGATTCTTAAATTTAAAGTTGGGGTGGACAAAGAGGGAAAGGATATCTTTAAGACACAGAGATTTTCTAAGATAAAAGCTTCTGCTGCTGATGAAAGCATCTTTTCTGTAGGTATGGCTTTAGGAGCTTTATTAGACGCAGTAAGCTTTGAAGTCCTTAAAGAATCCGATTACCAGCTTATAGGACAGTAATCCTCAATTATCTAAAGGTTTCCCAAGGCTTAAAATTCCTTAAGGTCACTTAATAAGCCTAGAGAGAATGAACTCTAAATTATAAGGAGGCAGGAAAATGGAAAATAAAGTTTTAGTTATGACTTTTAAAAATCAACAGGGAAAAAAGATCAATATAAGGCTTGGCAATATAAAGCCAAACCTAACGGATGCTCAGGTTATGGAGGCGATGAATGCCGTAGTGGCAGGGAATATACTCTTGACCAACGGAGGAGATGTAGTGTCTAAAGAAGAGGCAGAAATGATAACCACAAATACCTCTCCTTTTACAATTCAATAATGAAAAAAATGGAAGCACCCCAGGGGTGCTTCCATTTTTTGAATATTATTAACGTATGATACATATTAATTTAATACAAAGGATTAGAAAAAGGATTGTTTTATGAAGAGGGGAAAAAGGCTTATTAAGTTCTTTTTAGGGACTTTTATATTTATTATAGGGGTTATGCTATTTTTCGGGGCAAGCTATGAAGCTCAGGGCATAACAAACAGAGCGCTGGGAGAGGGATGGATTCTTATATATAGCTATACGAAGAGTGAAAGCGGTTTTCGAATGGAATTCGGCTGGGGAATGGTTTTGATAATAATGCTTTTAAGCTTTACCCTTGAGAGGATTTTTATAAGATATTTTCCTATAGGAATTTTTAATCAGCTTATGGAAAAACCGAAGGAAATCAGGGAAATTAGAGAAATCAGCGAAATCAGGAAAAACAGTGTGAGCAGCGAAACAGAAAAGAATAAGACGGTATGAAATATTATGTTTCATACCGTCTTATTGCTGGTCTAGGAATACATATATGCTAAACAGTAAGCTGTCCCTTTCCTTTATGTTATTTTGGAAGGATAAGTTAACTCCATAATTACCGTAAGTAAAACAATAATTTTGGGAGGAATTATTTGTTTTAGAATAATTATCTGTATGATGCTTAAGCAGAGTGTTTATTTTGTTATGGAGTTCAGTATAATCTTCTTCAAGAAAGCATTGTAAGAAAATTTTTCTTAAGGTGATAAAATGCTCCTCTTCAATTTGCTGAAAAGGGATCAGCTGAGATAATTTCAAAGTAAGAGTTTTATTTCTGTACTTATTTATCTTTAAAGTATTGTTGAAATTAGAGTTATTTTTATCTGAAGAATAATTAAGCATTAATGCTGTTTCTACTAAACCGTTCTTTTCTAAGTTCTGAGAAAATTTGTGCTCAATAAGACCCGGTGCAGTTACAAGACTGTCAATTATAAAGTCATCATTTAAATTAAGGGTCTTAATGTTTCTTGGACTTTTTATATCCTTAAGCTTCTCAGCTTTTAAAGAGTAGATATCGTGGTTTTCTTCCGAGGGCTTTAAGTAATCAACAGTGGAGTTAACGGGCTCAAGAGATGAATCCTGGGAGATATCCTCTTTATAAACGGTATTTAAGCACACAGCATAAAAAGCTATAAAAAATGATAATGTTTTAATAAAATTTTTCATAAATTTCATTTATAAAACCTCTTTACCATAATATAAAGGTTTCTATTTAGAATTATTGACCTATTTACGGTATCTAATCATTAATTATGTAATTAATATATTTATATAGAATTTCATGGATAATAATGTTTAATATATGAAAATAGTTAATTAAAAATTAATCTTTAAGGGTAAAATGAGACTTTTATTTAATAAATTGATAAAAATATTGTGATATAATGTATTAAAACTTTTGGCCTCTCATTAAAAGGAAAAAACGGTATAATTTTGACTTAATCACAAGGGCCAGGCTGGATTTATATGATTTATTTAATAGATAAAGCTTTTATAAAATGTATTTAACTGGAGGTAAGAGAGTGGCTACGGAGAAATTAACTAAAACAAACAAAGCTAAGGATTCAGCAGATAAAAAGATCAAGGCAGAAAGCGTTGAAAAAGCTACTGCTAAAGGTGCTGCCTCGAAAAAAACAGAGGCTTCTAAAAAATCAAAAGCTGTGAAAGCACCTGTACAAAAAAAACAAGAATCAAAAACAGAAAAAACTCAGCAAAAATCTTCGGCAAAAAGGGAACCAAATCCGGTATTATCTGATTTCGATATATATCTCTTTCATGAAGGGCATAATTATGAAAGCTACAATTTTATGGGAGCTCATTATAAGAGCGAAAAGAGAAAAAAAGGCGTTAGATTTACTACTTGGGCACCTAGAGCTCAGGAGATTTTTGTTGTAGGAGATTTCAGCAATTGGAAGGAAGTCCCGGAGTATTCCATGGAAAAGGTCAACCCTCAGGGGATTTGGAGTAAATTCATACCTGGTATAAATCCAGGAGAACTCTACAAGTATGCTATAAAAGGTGCTGGAGGAAAAATAGTATTTAAATCTGATCCTTATGCTTTTCAGAGCGAATTAAGGCCAAACACCGCCTCGATAGTGGCGGAGCCTAAGAAATACAGGTGGGCTAATAGAAAATGGATAAATAAAAGAAATAAAACTAATGTATATAAAAGCCCTATGAACATATATGAGCTGCATTTAGGTTCATGGAAAAGAGATGCTCAGGGAGGGTTTTTAAATTATAGAGATATAGGCAGGCTGCTTGCGGACTATGTTAAGGAAATGGGATATACTCATGTGGAACTTATGCCGATTATGGAGCATCCCCTTGATACCTCCTGGGGTTACCAGATTACCGGTTACTATTCCGTTACCAGCAGATTTGGAACTGCTGAGGACTTTAAAGATATGGTAAACACCCTCCATAAGGAGAATATAGGAGTGATACTGGATTGGGTGCCGGGGCATTTTTGCAAGGACGAGCATGGTTTGTACAGATTTGACGGAGGAGCTGCCTATGAATATGAAGACCCGATAAAAGCTGAGAATGTAGGCTGGGGAGCTTCAAATTTTGACTTAGGAAAATCAGAGGTTAAAAGCTTTTTGATATCCAATGCCTTATATTGGTTTAGAGAATTTCATATAGACGGTTTAAGAGTGGATGCTGTGGCAAACATGCTTTACTTAGACTATGAAAATGAAGGAAAGCAGTGGAAGACCAATGAACATGGAGGAAGAGAAAATCTTCAGGCGGTGGAATTTATAAAAGAATTGAATACCGCGGTGTTTAAGGAGTTCCCTAATGCAGTGATGATCGCTGAAGAATCTACTTCCTGGCCCATGGTGACCAGACCTGTAGATAAAGGGGGACTGGGCTTTAACTTCAAATGGAATATGGGCTGGATGAATGACATGCTGAAGTATATAGAAATAGACCCGGTATACAGGAAGCATCATCACAATTTAATTACTTTTTCTATGATGTATGCTCATAATGAAAATTTTATACTGCCTCTATCTCACGATGAAGTAGTTCATGGAAAGAAATCCTTAATAGATAAAATGTGGGGAGATTACTGGAACAAGTTTGCAGGGCTCAGGGCTTTTGTTGCTTACATGTTTACCCATCCAGGCAAAAAGACCTTGTTTATGGGAAATGACTTTGCACAGTTCATCGAGTGGAGGTATTATGAGGAGCTTGAATGGAAGCTTATTGATGAATTTGAAATGCACAATAAAACCCAGTATTTTTTTAAAACCCTTAACGAATTTTATTTTGAAAGTAAGGCTCTTTGGGAGGAGGACTATAATCCAGAAGGCTTTAAATGGATAGATGCAGATAATTCTGATCAAAGCATCATAGCTTTTATGAGAAGAACAAAGAATCCTAAAGATACTCTTATTGTAGTGTCTAATTTCACATCAACAGTATATTATAACTATAAAATAGGAGTTCCTTATGCAGGAAAATACGAAGAAGCATTAAATACTGATGACAAAGCTTTTGGAGGATCCGGACAGAGTATAGACGGCCTTTTGTTTTCTGAGTCAGGAACCTGGCACAAACAAAAGCAGTTTATCAAAATAAAGGTTCCGCCAATGGCTACAGTTATATTTAAATTTAAAAATTAAAAAGCAAAAGGAGGAGTTATAATCATGAAAGTACTTTTTGCAGCTTCTGAAGCAGATCCTTTTATAAAAACCGGAGGATTAGGGGATGTAGCTTATGCTCTTCCCAAATATTTAAATGAGTTAGATGTAGATGCAAGAGTAGTTATACCAAAGTATAAAACCATATCTGAGGAATATCTCAAAGACCTTGAATTTGTAAAGAGCCTTAATATCTGGGTGGGCTGGAGAAACCAGTACTGCGGAATATTTAAATGCCAGGTGGGAAAGGTTACCTATTATTTAGTAGACAATGAATACTATTTTGCAAGAGACGGGCTTTATGGCTACTATGACGATGGAGAACGATTTGCTTTCTTTGACAGAGCGGTAATGGAAATGCTAAAGGAGATAAATTGGAAACCTGATGTTATTCACTGTAATGATTGGCAGACAGGCATGATTCCTGTACTGCATAAGCTTCAATACAAAAGCGATCCTTTTTATTCAGATATGAAATCTGCATACAGCATCCATAATCTTGCCTTCCAGGGAATTTACGATTCAAATATATTAGGTGAACTCTTTGGATGGGATGAAGAACAATTCAGAAACGGAGGCCTTGAATTTCATGGAGGAGTAAGCTTCATGAAAGGCGGAATAAACTATTCAGATAAGGTTGTCACTGTAAGCCCTACCTATGCAGAAGAAATAAAAACTCCTTTTTACGGAGAAAGGATGGACGGACTTTTGAGAAGCCAGGAGCATAAGCTTATGGGGATATTAAACGGCATAGATTATGATGCTTATAATCCGGAAACAGACAAACTAATATTTAAAAATTACAGCATATCCTCCATGAAGGATAAGAAAATAAATAAAAGCAGACTTCAAAAGGAGCTTAAGCTTCCTGTTAAAGCAAAGGTTCCTATGCTTGGATTAGTATCAAGACTTACTCCTCAAAAAGGTATAGATATATTGATAAGTATACTGGGCAGGATTCTGCAGGAGGATGTGCAGTTTGTTGTGTTAGGAACAGGAGATCAGGATTATGAAGAACACTTTAAAAATCTTCAAAGAAAATATCCTGATAAGGTATCTGCCAACATAAAATTTGATAATCAGGCGGCTCATAAGATATATGCGGCTTCAGATATATTCCTTATGCCTTCCCTATTTGAACCCTGTGGTTTGGGACAGCTTATTGCTTTAAGATATGGAGCTGTACCTGTAGTAAGAGAAACTGGAGGACTTAAAGACACTATAATCCCTTATAATCAATATACAAAGGAAGGTAACGGCTTCAGCTTTGAAAACTACAGCGCCCATGAGCTGGAAACTGTTATAAATATGGCACTTAATCATTATAAGGATAAAAAGACCTGGGAAGGAATTATGAGAAGCGCTATGAGCTCAGACAACAGCTGGGAAAGGTCCGCAGAGATATATAAAAAGCTGTATAAAGAATTGATTCAATAGCTATTAAATAACCTAGTGTCTGTCACGGGAGGGAAGTCCTAATGATAAATATAGATAAAAACACCTTTAAAAAAGACTACGAGAAAAAATTTATTGAAATGCATGGAAGCGAACTGTCTTTAGCCTCTCCACAAAGTAAATATGAAACCTTGGGGGCATTAATAAGGGATTATGTAGTGGAAATGTGGCTTAATACCACAAGACGCTATAATGAAAATCATGACAAGCAGGTTTATTATTTTTCCATGGAATTCCTATTGGGAAGACTTTTGGGAAATACACTTTTAAACTTAGGGATAAGAGATGTATGCAGGGATGCTTTGGATGAATTGAATATAGAT
Source organism: Clostridium polynesiense (assembly GCF_000820705.1). Classification (GTDB taxonomy): domain Bacteria; phylum Bacillota; class Clostridia; order Clostridiales; family Clostridiaceae; genus Clostridium_AA; species Clostridium_AA polynesiense. The sequence goes on from NZ_CCXI01000150.1 coordinate 11,929, forward strand.
TTAGATTCCCTTGAAGATTTGGAACAGGATCAAGGATTAGGCAACGGAGGACTTGGACGCTTAGCAGCATGTTTTTTAGATTCTATGGCATCTTTAGGAATTCCCGGAAACGGCTGCGGAATAAGATATAAATATGGATTTTTTGAACAAAAAATCATAGAAGGCTCTCAGGTGGAGGCACCTGATAACTGGCTGAGATCAGGTAACGTATGGGAGATAAGAAAGGCTGATAAAGTAGAAGTAGTTAAATTCGGAGGAGAAGTTAAGGTAGATAGTTTTAATGGAAGGATGAATTTTACTCATATAAACTATGAGTCTGTGCTGGCGGTGCCCTACGATACCCCTGTGGTGGGATATGAAAATGATGTGGTTAACACTCTGAGGCTTTGGAGTGCTGAACCTATATCCAATGAATTTGATTTTTCTTCTTTTTCAAGGGGAGAATTTTTAAAAGCCATTGAATATAAAAACTCTGTAGAAGCTATATCTCAGGTTTTATATCCCGAGGACAGCTTTTATGAAGGTAAAAGATTAAGGCTTAAGCAGCAGTACTTCTTCGTTTCTGCAGGAGTTCAAAGCATTATAAGGCATTATAAAAATAACGGTGGAAATCTTAAGAATTTCGATGAAAAAGTAGCAATTCATATAAATGATACCCATCCTACCCTTGTAATTCCGGAGCTCATGAGGATTTTAATGGATGAAGAGGGCTTTAGCTGGGAGGATGCCTGGAGGATAACAAAAAACACCTGTGCTTACACAAACCACACCATCCTTGCTGAAGCTTTGGAAAAATGGCCGGTGGATATGTTCAAAAACCTTCTGCCCAGGATATATATGATAATAGAAGAAATGAACAGGAGATTTTGTGAAAAGCTCTGGAATAAGTATATAGGCCAGTGGGATAAAATCCACAGAATGGCTGTAATTGCCGATGGTTATGTAAAGATGGCTCACCTTGCCATAATAGGAAGCCACAGCGTAAATGGAGTGGCAAAGCTTCATAGTGAAATACTTAAGAAGCAGGAGATGGCGGATTTCTATTACTATTATCCAAGAAAATTCAATAACAAAACCAATGGAATCACCCATAGAAGGTGGCTTTTAAAGTCTAATCCTCAGCTCACTGAACTTTTAAAGGAAACCATAGGAACGAGCTTTATAAAGCATCCCATGGATATGGAAAGCTTTGAAAGTTATGCGGACAAAGAACATGTTCAGGAAAGGCTTTATGAAATAAAAAGAAATAATAAGCTTAAGCTTGCGGAAGTCATTAAAAATAAGCAGGGGATAATCATAGACCCGGATTCTATATTCGATGTTCAGGTAAAGAGGATTCATGCATATAAGAGGCAGCTGCTTAATGCTCTTAGGATAATGAATATTTACAGCGATCTTTTAGAAAATCCTAATATGGACATAGTGCCTAGAACCTTTATATTTGCAGGCAAGGCAGCTCCGGGATATTTCCTGGCTAAAAAGACTATAGAGCTCATCACCTCTATAGCGGAAAAAATAAATAAAGACACCCTTATAAGAGATAAGATAAAGGTAGTATTTTTAGAAAATTATAATGTTTCTCTGGCAGAGGATATAATCCCTGCTGCAGATTTAAGCGAACAGATATCCACCACCACCAAGGAAGCCTCAGGAACCTCAAATATGAAGTTTATGATGAACGGAGCCCTTACCATGGCCACCTTAGATGGTGCCAATATAGAGATAAGGGATGAGGTGGGAGATGACAATATATTCATATTTGGTATGAATGAAAGGGAAGTGCTGGATTACTACAAAAATGGAGGCTACAATGCTTGGGAGGTATGCAACAGCGACTCAAGGCTTAGGCGTATTACCAATGATCTCATAAATGGACAATATTCCTCTGACAGAGAAAAATTTAAACCTCTATATGAGCATCTTTTAACCTATAATGATGAATTTTTCGTATTAAAGGATTTTGATTCCTATATAAAGGCTCATGAAAGAGTGGATAAAGCATATAGGGACAAACATTTGTGGCAGAAGATGGCTGCAATTAATATCGCCCACTCGGGAATATTCTCCAGCGACAGAACCATCTACGAATATGCTACAGCAATATGGGGATCCAGCTTCCTATATAAGAATTTATAACTTATCAGATAAAATGTCACTTGTCAGGTGCCTGGCACCTGGATTTTACTTCCAGGTGCCAGGCACCTGACAAGTGACAAAATATTTAAGAGGCAGGTGATATAGAGATGGATAAACTTTATGCTTTTCATGATTCCCAGAATTAAAATTACAGAACTCCCTTTGGAGCGGTAAAGCCGGGGACGGAAGTTACTATAAAGTTAGAAGGAGAGGAAAATGACAAGGCAACACTGGAGATTATACACTTTGATGGCAGCCGCCTTAGCGTACCCATGGAGGAGCAGAAGACAGAAAAGGGTAGTGAAAGACATATGTATAGCGCTTCCTTTAAAACGGACACTCCGGGATTGATAAATTATTTCTTTACCATAAAAAGAGGTGAAACAACCTTCTATTATGGCAATAACCTTGAAAAGTACGGAGGAGAGGGAGATATTTATAAAGAAGATCCGAAGCTTTATCAGATCACTGTTTATAAAGATTTTGAATCTCCTAAGTGGTACAAAGAGGGCATAACCTATCAGATATTTGTAGACAGGTATTGTAACGGAAATAAGGATGGAAGATTAAATAATACTAAAGAAAACAGCTTTATATATGGAAATTGGTATGACGAGCCAATGTATATTAAAGATTCTCAAGGAGAGATAGTAAGATGGGATTTTTTTGGAGGAAATCTTCAGGGGATAATAAATAAGCTTCCTGAAATTAAGAAGCTTGGCGTTACTGCTATATATCTTAATCCTGTCTTCGAAGCGGCAAGCAATCATAAATATGATGCAGCGGATTATAAAAAGATAGATCCAATGTTTGGAGATGAAGAAACATTCAAGGAGCTGTGTCAAAAAGCCCTTGAATTAGGTATCCATGTGATTTTGGACGGAGTATTCAGCCATACCGGTGCAGACAGCATATATTTTAATAAGTATGGCAATTATCCCGGACTTGGAGCTTATCAATCCAAGGAATGCCCTTACTATCCTTGGTATAAATTTAAAGAACATCCTGATGACTACGATTCCTGGTGGGGCTTTAAAAATCATCCTAATGTTAATGAATTGAATGAAGGTTATATAAATTTTATAATTCATGATGAAGATTCCGTTATAAGTAAATGGATGAAGCTTGGAGCTGCTGGTTGGAGGCTGGATGTGGCAGATGAGCTTCCTGATGAATTTATAAAGGCTTTTAAGGAAAAGATGAAATCCCTTAAGGAGGATTCCATACTCATAGGAGAGGTTTGGGAGGATGCCTCCAAAAAGGTTGCTTATGATGTAAGGAGAAGGTATTTCTTTGGAGAAGAGCTTGACTCGGTAACCAACTATCCCTTTAAGGATTCTATACTAGGCTTTCTAAAAGGTGAGATAGAAGCTGAAGAGATTATAAGAAGGCTTATGAATCTTTATGAAAACTACCCTAAAGAAGCCTTTTATTCCCTGATGAATGTTATTGGAACCCATGATACAGAAAGAGCTCTTACAGCACTTCAAAAGGATGGAGAAGATAAGGCTCAGGGAGAAAAGAGGTTAAGGCTTGCTACCACTTTTCAAATGACCTTCCCGGGGGTACCCCTTATATATTATGGAGATGAGGCAGGGCTTATGGGAGGAACAGACCCTAAAAACCGAGCTGCATATCCATGGGGAAGAGAAAATAAAGAAATTTTAGGCTGGTATAAGAAAATTACTTCTATAAGAACCTCATATGAAGTTTTTAAAAAAGGTGACTTTAAGTTTTATAAAGTTGATAAAGATGTTTTATGCTTTGAAAGGAATTTTGAAGATACCACTGCTTTAGTTATTATAAACAGGGATTCTCAAGAAAAGGTAATAGAGATAAAAACACAGGACTCCAAAGAAGGAGCTGAGACACTAAAAGGTAAAGATGTATTTAGAAGCCTGATTTTAGAAGGGGAGAAGCTGCAGACTTCTGAGGGATTCTTGAAGACTTCAATTAAGCCTTTAAGCGCAGAAATTTATGTAAGAGAATAAAACCGCTAGTCACCGAATATGTTAATGTAAAGGACAAAGCTCATGA
>NZ_CCXI01000151.1 GCF_000820705.1 Clostridium polynesiense
ACATAATATTTTATTAGAAAATCATTGTTATTTCTAAATAAAATATCTAAAGTTCTTTTATAATAATATTATATAGCTTTGGTATTATTATTTTTAATATGGAGGTATACCGTAAAAATAATAAGTACTGGTATAAAGAAATTTTGAATAAGAACTATCAGTGTAATAATCTCTTCTTTCTTCGGTGTACATATAATTAGAAGGCTGATACCATTGGTTAATATAATAGTATACAGTAAAAATCTTACCTATTATACTACTTCCAAGCTTTATTGATAATTCTTTTACAATTTCTTTAGCTTTAGTAGTATCTGATCTTGTCAGTACAGTAGCTATTGTAGCAATTGCAGTAGTTGTCACATCAACAAGTATAGAGTTACTATATGGTACTCTTTGGGCACCTGTAACCCAGTCATAACTAGAGTAACTTAAACTGTTTAAATTAAAAGCATTTTTATTATGAATCTGATTAGTTAAATCATAAGATTTATTATAATCCTTTACATAATCACTTACCTTTGATCCTTTATTATCTAAACTAGATTTAACCAAATCTTTTTCTAAATTTACAGTTATAATTTCTTTTGTGCTTTTAGTAATATTAATCATTTCATAAGTGTACTCTTGTCCTTCTTGTTTGATCAATTTTCCATCTATGTTGTCCAATTCTTGAATAATGCTAATTTCCTGAGATTTAGAATTTGTTTTACTAAAATCTCTAGCCGATGCAAGTGTAGTTTGAGAAGATATAATTAAGCAAGAAACTAATAAGCCAGATAAAACCTTTTTAAAATTCATGTAAACTCCTCCTATAATTTAATTATTTTTACAATTAAATTATACCCATAAATTAAATATATTACAATTATTGTAATATACTGTAATATATGCTATACTTTATAAGTAAAAAATAGCTTATGGGGGATGTTATGAAAAAATATCTATCAATCATACTGTATCTTTTAGGAATTAGTAATATTATTTTTTCAATTGGAATATTGACTAATTTATTATCAAATTTTAATAAACTTTATGCTTTAATTTCTATAATAATTGTTATTTCTGTTATTGGAATTAAAAAATATAAAAAATGGGCAGTGTATCTATATTTGCTATCATCAATTTTTACTCTAATACTTTTCGTATATACAAGAGTTCATTATATAAACTATTTTATTCTTTTAATTAACTTGGCACTGATTTATCCAGTAAAATTTTATTGGGATGATTTTAAATAAGTATTTATTATTTTAGTAATTAAAATTTAAATATTATGGAAAGCTATTGTCATACAGTAATTAAATATCTAAAAAGATTAAAAGCAATTTGGATAATAATATCCGAATTGCTTTTTTATGTGTGCCCGGCATGGGCGTAATCTAATGGGTGCGAGTCCCTAGTGCGGGTTGATAGTGCCAAGCACATAGCTAAGAGCAAGGGTGTCCATAGTGAGGTGGAATCTGAAGGAAGTTTAAGGCAAACTTCCGGTCTGACGAACAGAAATCTCATAAGGCATGTGTATGTCGGGTAAGGTTGTTTAACAAGCCAAAGCCCTAAACTATCCGGAGACATACAGTGTAAATGAGGCAGACATATGGAAGGAAAGATTGCGTTCTTACCCGGGGATATCTCACGGACGCATTGAAACAAAGAGTATGATATGCGGTTGAAACAAGATTTGTCGTGAGAAGTCAGCAGAAGCCATAGTACCGAAGGTAGTCGACAACCATCGGGAAGGGCTGAACTTTAGGAGATGAGAGTAAATGAATGTTACTGATAAAGAAATTAAGTACAGACAACTTCATAAAGAAGGCTGTCGGCAGAAAGTATCTGCGG
>NZ_CCXI01000152.1 GCF_000820705.1 Clostridium polynesiense
CCCTATAAAATCAACAGTATTTATAAAAAAAATTTGTTAATTATATACTTTTCAGTATTTAGTTTCGTATAATTATAGATGTAAATACATAAAGTTACATTTATTATAATAAATAGAATTACGGCCTGGTTTATTATAATGAATAAAACTGGTGGGGAGAGATAAAATGAAAAAAAAGGGGAAAATCATTACAGCTGTTGCAGCTGCACTTATTCTAAGCGGGGCGGTAATTTTTTATTCAAGCACTAAGGATTCTTACAGCCTTCCGATTTTTATGTATCATTATATTACTGATACTGAAAGCGACGAACCTATGCACGTTTCAAAAGCTCAGTTTAGAGAACAGATTAAATATCTAAAAGAAAATAATTACAAGTTTTTAACCCTGGATGAATTATATGAAATCAAATCTAAAGGTAAAAAATTTCCCAGGAAGGCTATAGTTATCACCTTTGATGATGGTTATGAAAATATATATACCAATGCATATCCTGTTATGAAGGAATTTGATGCAAAAGGCTCTGTATATGTGATAACCAATAAGATAGGGGTAAAAGGTTATTTGAATAAAAGACAGATTAAAGAGCTGAAGGAAGCGGGGTATATAGATATCGGCTCCCATACAGTTAATCACCCTCGCCTGGATGAATTAAGTTATGAAAATCAGCTTTGGGAGCTGAAGGAATCGAAAAAGAATTTGGAAGAAATAGTGGAGAAAAAAGTTGATTGTTTAGTTTATCCTTATGGAGGAAGAAATAAGGATACTATTAAAGCTGCAGAGGCAGCAGGCTATAAGCTGGCCTTTGTAATAGATTCGGATTACACCAAAACCTATAGTGATAACTATGAGTTAAAAAGGCTGGTAGGTTTAAGCGATTTAAAAAGATTGAAAAAACTCAGCAAGATATCAAGAACTAATGATTTTAAAAAACACTTTAGAAAACTTAAAAAATACGTGAAAAAACTATAAATAAGCAGCTAAGGCTGCTTATTTTATATTTTAAACAATATCCATTTACAGGTATTCAATTCGTATTTAATTTCAAACAATCTCTGCTGACCGTTCACTGCAGCGGAGCATCTGTAGATTATCATAGGATTCCCGCAGAGCTTTTCCAGATCCTTATGAATAACCTTATTTATTTTTATAACCTTATAGCTTTCGTCTTTTTCCAGAAATCTAAACCTTATGGGGTTAATATTTCCTTTCATATCCGTCCAGCTCACTACTTCAATAGGTTTTGCAACAACTTTCATTGCTAATGCCGCCTTTCTTATTAACAAGAGATTTAATTGTTATTTTATAAAGGAAGAATTATAAGTAAAAATAAACCTTACAGTAGGCTTGTCATAACCGGATAATCATCCTCTCCTATTCCTCCATTTATGGGTTTCATTCCCGAATGCAGGAAAACCCCCCGGATTAAAGATTTAGAACCATAACGAAGCCTTATTTCGTCTACAGCTTTATCTAAAGCCTGCTGTTTTTCTATATTTCTTTTTGAAAATAAAGAAATCTGGCATAAATCGTTGGTACAGAACTCTGATACTCTTATTCCTAAATGACGTATACTTTCGCCTCTCCAAATTTCATCGAAGAGGATGCAGGCTATTTCTGCTATTTCCTCAGTGGAATCCGTAGGAGCGCATAATTTTCTTTCGTGGCTTTTCCTGGCAAAATCGCTGCTTTTTATAGATACTCCTATTAAGGAACAGCAGTTTTTAGAATCTCTAAGCCTCATGGAAAGGGATTCCGTAAGAGAAAGAATCACCATATGAGCTTCTTTTCTTTTTTCCAGATCATAAGCAAGGGTAGTGGAGGCTCCCATTCCTTTCATTATGGTATTTCCTGACTCCTTAACCTCTGAAGATTCAATTCCGTTTGCATAGTTATGGAGGAGTGTGCCAAAGCTTTTCAGCTTATGTACAAGCAGGGACTTATCATAGAGAGCTAAATCTCCGATGGTATAGATATTCAAGCTGTGAAGCTTAGGTGCAGTTGCTCTCCCTACCATAAAAAGATCCTCCACGGGAAGGGGCCACATTTTATCCTTTATTTCCTCCTGAAACAGTGTGTGGACAAGGTCCGGCTTTTTAAAGTCCGATGCCATTTTTGCAAGAAGTTTGTTTGAAGAAATTCCTATATTAACGGTAAAGCCAAGCTCTTTTTTTATTCTGTCCTTGATTGTATAAGCAAGTTCCAAACACTGACCATAATCATTTTCTTTCTCTGTTGCATCCATAAAACATTCATCTACAGAAAATCTCTGAATTTTAGGAGAGTATTCCTTTAATATATTTATCATAGCGTTGCTGCAGCTTACATATAAATGATAATTAGGCGGAACCACCAAAAGCTTTGGGCACTTTTTATAAGCGGAATAAAGGGTTTCACCTGTGGAAACATTGTGTTTTTTGGCAGGAATTGATTTAGCCAGTATTATTCCGTGTCTGGTTTCAGGATTGCCGCCTACTGCAGAAGGGATTTTTCTTAAATCTAATTTATCTCCATGCTGAAGGCGATTTACCGCTTCCCAGGATAGATAAGCTGAATTTACGTCTATATGAAATATTATTCTGTCCTTTTTCATCCTTAAGTCTCTCCTAAACTAGATATATGCTTATAATATATTATATAGAACGTATGTTCGGTTGTAAAGTGAAAAGAAAAAAATAATATTTTGGAATACTTTTATACAAGCATACATATTAAAAGAGTAGGGGTGATTGCTATGATAAGAACCGTGGTGTGTGAAAAAGAGGGCTGCAGCGGTAACAGTTTTTATATTTATACTGAAGAAAAGAATCTTATACTCATATGCAGTGAGTGCGGGGACAGATATTCCTTTGATGTAAGCTTTTGTGATTATGTCTTGCTGTCTAGCTGCTGTAAATGCAATAATGATACTTTTAAAATTTTCAAAGATACAGAAAAGGAGAGCATATATGCAAGATGCACAGAGTGCGGGAATCCTCCTGACAAGATATATGTGGATGAAGGCGGAACCCAGGTTTCCTATGAGCAGAAAAAAACAGATGAGATAAAGGATTTAATTTACAGATTAAATGAGAAAATTGAAATGATGGAAAATAAAATAGATATTCTGGGAGCAGATCAGCAAGTGGTACAGCAGTCTCTCGGATATGTAGCGGAATTCGTACAGAAAAATCCCTGGTAAACCCTTTAAGGCAGGAAAAGAAACTTCAATAAAATTTAAAAAATGAAAGATGTTATTTATAAAATTGCATAATATCGTGAATTTAGTTTTTAACTTGCGGTGTTAATAAAATAATAATTTATTGTTAAAACTCTATGAACTCTTGAAAGTTAAAGCTTTCAAGAGTTAGTCTTTTGTTAAGAATAAAAGACCAAAGTTTAAACTTTATAAAAATTTGAAGGATGTCTTATTGTAGCATTCATCAGGCATTGGTATAATATACTAGGACGTCCTGTTGTTGGACTTAAGAAAGGAGAGGTCTTATTATGTCTAAAAAAGAGATAGTAGCCATGATCCTTGCAGGAGGGCAAGGCTCTAGATTAGGTGTATTAACTAAAAAAATAGCAAAACCTGCAGTTCCTTTTGGCGGGAAATATAGAATTATAGATTTTGCTTTAAGCAACTGCTCCAATTCGGGGATATACACTGTAGGGGTTCTTACGCAATATCAGCCTTTAGAGCTAAATTCTCACATAGGAATAGGAAGTCCTTGGGACCTTGATAGAAGAGATGGGGGAGTATATATTTTACCTCCATATCAAAGCGAGAAGAGTGCTAACTGGTATAAAGGTACAGCTCATGCCATTTATCAAAATATATCTTTTATAGATAATTATGATCCTGAATATGTTTTAGTTTTATCAGGAGATCACATTTATAAGATGGATTATACAAAGATGCTTAAATATCATAAGCAGAACAAGGCAGATGCAACCATAGCTGTATTTGATGTCACTAATGAAGAAGCAAAAAGGTTTGGAATAATGAATACTAAGGAAGATAATGTAATATATGAATTTGAGGAAAAGCCTCCTGTACCTAAAAGTACTAAGGCTTCAATGGGGGTTTATATATTTAACTGGAAGCTTCTCAGGAAGTATTTAAAAGAGGATGCCGCGGACAAAGAGTCTAATAATGATTTTGGAAAGAATATAATTCCTAAAATGCTGGCAGAGGGTAAAAGGCTCATAGCTTATCCATTCCAAGGGTATTGGAAGGATGTAGGTACCACAGAAAGCCTTTGGGAAGCAAATATGGATCTTCTTAGAGATAATAATGAATTAAACATACATGATTACAGCTGGAGGATATACTCTGTAAATCCTTCAAGGCCTGCTCAATATATAGGGCCTGAAGCTGAAATGTCCAACTCCCTGGTGGTGGAGGGCTGTATGGTTTACGGTGAAGTTAAGAATTCAATACTTTTCCCGGGAGTATATGTAGGGAAAAATGCAAAGGTCATTGATTCTGTACTGATGCCTAATGTAAAGATAGGAGACAATGTGGTTATAAACAAGGCCATTGTGGGAACTGATGCTGTGGTAAGACGGGACAGTATAGTTGGGAAAGGTAAAAAGATTACCGTAGTGCCTTCCAATGAAGATTTAAGGTCAGGAACGATATTGGAAGAAACAGCAGAGGGAAAGGAGAGGTAGCATGCTTACTAATTATATGGGAATAATAAATCTTGATGAAAATGAAGATGACATGATGGAACTTACAGTACAGAGGCCGCTAGCTTCTATACCCATAGCCGGAAGATATAGGATTATAGATTTTATATTATCTAATATGACAAATGCAGGAATAGAAAATATAGCTATATTTGCTAAAAATAATTCCAGATCATTGGTGGATCATATAAGCAACGGAAGGCCTTGGGATCTTAACAGAAAGAGATTTGGACTTAGATTTTTTAACTTTGGAAAGGAAGATCCGGAGCATAATGATGTCAACAATTTTGCAGAGAATCTTGATTATTTTAAGATAGCATCTCAGGAATATGTAATTATGGCTCCTTCCTACATGATATATAATATAGATTTCAGCGAAGTGGCAGAAGCTCATGAAAATAGCGGTAACGACATTACCATGATTTATAAAAGGATAAATAATGCTGATAAAGCCTTTAAGGGCTGCGAGGCTCTTAATATAAATGAAGAAGGAAGAGTTTTAAGCGTAGGAAAGAATTTCGGTGAAGAAAAAGAGATTAATATAGGCATGGAAGCCTACGTTATGAAGAGAGAGCTCTTCATGGAAATGGTTATATTCTGCACACGAACAGGGTGCTGCAGAAAGTTTAAGGACTGCATATATACCCAGCTGAATAAATATAAAGTGGGAACCTATAAATTTAACGGATATTTAAGCTGTTTAAATTCCTTATATGCCTACTATAATACATCCATGGACTTTTTAAATGTTAAGGTAAATACTGAACTTTTTTCTCAGACAAGACCTATAATGACAAAGTCTAAGGACGAGGCTCCTACACGATATACAAAAAACGGCAGGGTTATAAATTCTATGGTAGCCAATGGATGCATCATAGAAGGAGACGTGGAAAACTGCATTATATTCAGAAGAGTTGTCATTAAAAAAGGCGCTAAGCTAAAGAACTGTATCATTTTCCAGGCTTCTGAAATAGAAGAAAATGCCAATCTAAACCATGTGATTACAGATAAAGGTATAATTATAGAAGCAGATAAGCAGCTAAAAGGTGATGATGAATATCCTTTGGCAATACTCAGAAAGAAATCCTTTTAGCCTTTAGAAAAATACTATTAAGTAATCTAAAAGATGCTTAAAATAACCCTGCAGAAGTGCTCTGCAGGGTTTATTGTGGTTTAATGGCGCCGTTAACTTCGTTAACGGTGCCAGGCACCTGACAAGTGACAAACTTATAAAAGGGGAGGAAAGTTTATGGTGATTACAGTACCTTTATCCGGCTTGCTTTTAAGATATATGGAAGCTCCATGAAAGGCAGCACCGTGCTTTACTATGGAAAGGCCGAGACCTGTTCCTCCAATTTCTTTTGAATGGCTTTTATCCACCCTATAAAAGCGTTCAAAAACTCTCTCTCTTAATGAGTAGGGGATTCCTATTCCTGTATCGGAAACTGTTAGCTTTACAGCACCTCTTTCCTCAGAAAGGCTTATACATACCTTTCCTTTGTCCTTGTTATATTTTATTGCATTATCACAGAGGTTATAAACCATCTCTTCTAAGATTTTAGACACCCCAAGCACTTGAACGGGCTGACCTTCTATATCCAGTGAGATATTTCTCTTTTCTGCAGCAGGCCTTAAATAACTGCTCACAGTGTAGACTATCTGAAGTAGATCTACCGGTTCCTTTTCAAAGGGAACGGAATTTTCATCCAGCTGGGAGAGCTTTATAATATCTTCTACCAGTGTGATAAGCCTTTGAGCCTCATTATAGATATTTACTGCAAATCCAGGTATATCTTCCTGCTTAGCAATACCGTTTTTAATTATTTCCGCGAATCCTGAGATAGATGTGAGAGGGGTTTTTAATTCGTGAGATACATTGGCGGTAAATTCCCTTCTGAGGTTTTCCCTTTCCTCTTTTTCTGTTATATCCATTATAACCAAAACAGCGCCCACCAGATTATCCCCCTGATAAACAGGATTGGCAAAAATGTGATAAAAGCTGTGGTTAATCCTCATCTTCTGCTGGTTGTGTTCCCCCTTCAAAGCTAAATCAATAGCTTTTCTAAATTCCTCACTGCGGTTTAAGGTAAGCACACTTTGATTTCCTACCTCACCATTTACATCCAAAAGCTTAAGAGCACTGCTGTTATGAGAAAGAATATTTGTCTTGCTGTCTATGATTAAAAAGCCTTCGCTCATATTTTCCGTAATAGTGCTGAACTCCTGTTGCTGCCTGCGGAGTTCATCCATCTGAGACTTAATCTGTCTGTTTTGATAAGTTATACGCCTTAAAAATGGGGTTAGCTCTTCATATGCAGAGGCATACTCAGGATGCTCCAGATCGATTTCATTTATAGGCTTTACCACCTGCTTTGAAACCTTATAGGCAATAGCTCCGGATAGAGTAACAACTATAATCAATATTATTAAAATAGGCTGAAGCATTCCTAAAATAAGCATAAATATGGAGTACTGAGAGCTGGACACCCGAAGTACACTGCCGTCTTTTAATTTTACTGCATAATTTAGGGTTTTTTCAGCCAGGGTGTTTGAGTATCTATAGCTTTTTCCTGTAGAATTTTCAAAAGCCTGCTTTATTTCTTCACGATCTTTATGATTTTCAAGGGCAGAAACCTCCGCTATGCTATCGTAAATAACTGTACCGTCTTTATCCACCCAGGTTATTCTGCTGCTGCCTTTATGGAGGTTTTCAAAATAGGACATTCCTTCATTCTCCACTCCCTGTGCTATATAGGCAGCACTGCTTGCAAGTTGGGAGCTGAATTGATTTCCGAAGTATTCATAAAGTACTCCTATAATAAGGGCTGTACAAAGCAGCAGCATAGAAAGGGCTACTGCTAGAATTGCTTTAAAAATACGCTTTGTCATACACTGTTCTCCCTGATTCTATATCCTATTCCCCGTACGGTTTCTATGAAGCCTCCGCTTTCTCCAAGCTTTTGGCGCAGGGTTCTTATATGCACATCCACTGTTCGGCTTTCACCATCAAAGTCATAACCCCATATCCTGTTTAACAGCTGATCCCTGGTAAACACTATATCTTTATTTTCCATAAGAAGACATAGGAGTTCAAACTCTTTCAGGGTTAGGGTAATGGATTTTCCATTGGATTTTACTATATGTTTTGAAGGACATACGTATAGGTTGCCTAAAGTATATTCTATTTCTGAATCCTTTTCCTCTGTACGGCGAAGCAGTGCTTTTATACGTGCAACTAGTTCCATCATTCCAAAGGGCTTTGGAATATAGTCATCTGCTCCCTCATCCAGTCCTATAACCTTGTCGTATTCACTGCTTTTTGCAGTAAGCATGATAACAGGAAGCTTTCTTGTAGATGAAGAAGACCTCAGCCTCTTAAGTATATGAAGGCCGTCTTCTTCAGGAAGCATTATATCAAGGAGTATAAGCTTTGGAAGCTGTTTTTCCATAGCTGCCCAGAAGTCTGAGGGCTTTGCAAAGCCTGCAGCCTCCATTCCACTGTTATTCAGAGTATAAACTACCAGTTCTCTTATACTGCTGTCATCTTCTAAAAAATATATCATAAACCTTCACCTACATGTTTTCCAGTCATGGAATATTCAACCCATTCTGCTATATTTACAGCATGGTCTCCTATACGCTCAAAATATTTTGCAATCATTAAAAGGTCCAGGCAGAATTCTCCATTTTCAGGATTTTCTCCAATGAGGGAAATTAATTCTCCTTTAACCTTATGAAATAAATCATCCACTACATCATCGTATTTCATAACTGAACGAGCCAGCTTTAAATCCTTCCTAACAAAGGAATCCACACTATCTGTTACCATTTTTATAGTGGCTTCAGCCATTTCCTTTATATGTATATGGCTTTTGTTATGTTTATTCTTGATAAATTTAGTTATATCTGCAATATCAGAGGCTTGATCCCCAATTCTCTCCATATCTGAAATCATCTTAAGAGCAGAGGATATGCTTCTTAAATCCTTTGCTACGGGCTGCTGCTGCAAAAGAAGCTTCATGCACAGCGTTTCAATATCCCGTTCCTTTTGGTCGATGTCTCTTTCAGCTTTATGGGCTTTTTGAAGCAGGGAATCATCCTCTTCAAGAAGAGCCTTAACCGCAGCGGAAATTGCATCTTCGCAGAGGGCGCCCATGTTGATAAGTTCTATATTAAGCAGTTCAAGCTGACTGTTAAATTGAATTCTCATTATCCAAACCTCCCTGTAATATAATCCTCTGTTAGCTTATTTTTTGGCATTGAAAACAGAGCTTCGGTGTTGTTAAATTCAATCACTTCACCCATTAGGAAAAAGGCGGTTTTATCAGAGATACGGGCAGCTTGCTGCATATTGTGGGTTACCATGATTATAGTATAATGTTTTTTCAATTCCACAACAAGGTCTTCGATTTTTGAAGTGGAAATAGGGTCAAGAGCGCTGGTAGGTTCGTCCATTAAGAGTACCTCAGGCTGTACGGCTAAAGCTCTTGCAATACAAAGCCTCTGCTGCTGCCCTCCGGAAATACTTAAGGCATTCTTTTTTAATCTGTCCTTTACCTCATCCCATATAGCAGCATCCCTTAAAGATTTTTCAACTATATCATCCAGTTGCACCTTAGATCTGATTCCGTGGGTGCGGGGACCGTAAGCTATGTTATCGTAAATACTCATAGGAAAAGGATTAGGTTTTTGGAATACCATTCCTACCCTCTTTCTAAGGAGGTTTACATCCATATTTCCGTAAATATCTTCTCCTTCAAGGAGGACTTCTCCGCTGATTCTGCATCCCTCTACCAGATCGTTCATGCGGTTAAGAGTTTTTAGAAGTGTAGATTTTCCGCAGCCTGAAGGACCTATAAAAGCGGTAATTTCATTGGCGGGGACACTGAGGTTTATATTTTTAAGTGCTTTAAAGTCACCATACATAAGCTGTAAGTTATTTATTGAAATCTTATTCATTTTATTACCTCTTTACAAGTTTTTTAGCTAATAAGCTGGAAGTGAAGTTTATACCTGAAACCATGACAAGCAGGACAACGGCGGTAGCATAGGCCTGCTCCATATATAATCCTTCTGAAAGGAGAGCGTACATGTGAACCGACAGTGTTCTCCCTGAAGACATGAGGCTTTGAGAAATCCCTGCTGCAGTTCCTGCGGTGTATATTAAAGCGGCGGTTTCTCCTACCATTCTTCCTATACTGAGGATAATACCTGACAGAATTCCAGGCATGGAAGGAGGAAGTATAACTTTAAATACCGTCCTCAGCTTACCTGCTCCCAGTGCAAAGCTTCCTTCTCTATAAGAGTCAGGGACAGACTTCAATGCTTCCTCCGTAGTACGCATAATGGTAGGAAGAACCATAATAGACAGGGTTAAAGCTCCGGAAAGCATTGAATATCCAAAGTTCAACGCTGATGAAAACATAAGGTATCCAAAGAGTCCATATACTATAGAAGGTATTCCTGCCAGGGTTTCTGAGGTAATACCTATTAAAGTTACAAACTTGTTTCCTCGTTTTGCATACTCTGCCAGATAAATTGCAGAAAATATGCCCAGGGGTGCGGCTATAATAAGGGATAGAAGAGTCATTACAAGGGTGTTTATTATAGCAGGCATCATGGATACATTTTTTCTCGTATATTCCCATTGAAAGATTTCAGGAGTAAGGTTTGGAATTCCTTTAATAAGGATGTAGCCAATCAGGAGGATTAATAATCCTATAATGATAAGGGCAGCTGAAGATACAGCTGTGAATAATAAAAGAGATAAAGGATCCTTCTTATAGGAATTCCACTTTTGTTTTATAGAATAATTATTTACTGCTTCCATCAGCTGCTCCTCCTTTTAAGTACAGAAAATGAAAGATTTATAAAAAGCACAAAGACAAATAAAACCATGGCGGTAGCTATGAGAGCACCTCTGTGAAGGTCTGCGGCATAACCCATTTCCAGTACAATGTTAGCGGTAAGAGTCCTTACACCTTTAAGCAGTCCTTTTGGCATTACCGCCTGATTTCCGGCAATCATGATAACCGCTGTGGTTTCACCGATGGCTCTTCCTATACCTAAAATTACTCCAGCCAATATACCTGATTTTGCAGCAGGCACAGTTACAAAAAATATGCTTCTTTCTTTGGTTGCTCCCAAAGCTAAGGAGCCTTCATAATAATTTTCCGGTACTGCCCTTATAGCTGCTTCTGCTACATTAATTATTGTAGGAAGTATCATTATCCCAAGGAGTAATGAGGCGGTAAGTATCCCTTTTCCGCTGCCTCCAAAGATATTTTGAATTACAGGCACTATTACCACAAGTCCAAAAAAGCCGTACACTACAGAGGGGATACCTGCCAGAAGCTCAATGGCAGGCTTCAAAATCTTATAAAGTTTCTTAGGACAGAAGCCAGCCATAAATATGGCACACAGTATTCCTATAGGTACACCAATAATAATCGCTCCTGCGGTAACATAAATACTGCCAAGAATCATAGGCAGAATACCGTAGAGATTGTTCATAGGTTTCCAGGAAGTTTTAAATAAAAAATTAAATATACCGATTTCCTGCAGTGCTGGAATACCGCTGGCAAAGAGAAAAATACAGATTAGTCCCACAGCCAGAATGGAGGCAAGGGCAGCGGCAAGAAATAAAAATTCCATTGTTTTTTCTTTGATATTATACATAGGTCCTCCTCAGCGGGCAGGATTGAAATAAACTATCCTCTCCTGCATGTTTTTCAGCTATTTACTGATTTCTGACCAGAGGGTAGATTTTCCGGTAAATATATCCTTCACCTGATTTTTTGTAAGCTCCTCTAGGCTGTTATTTTTATTTACTATCACGGCAATTCCATCCATAGCTATTTCCATTGCAGTAAGTCCGTTTTTTATTTCGCTGTCCTTCAGTTCTCGGGATGCCATTCCTATATCGCAGATTCCTTCAATTGCCGAAGTGATACCGGTGGTGGAATCGCTCTGCTGGATTTCAATTTCTGCATTGGGGTTGACCTTCAAATAAGCCTCCTTAAGGGCCTCCATCACAGGAGTAACGGATGAGGATCCTGCTACGGTGATTTTTCCCTGAGGCATGGTTCCTTTGTACTTTTCCTTGGAACCTATGCTTATATATCCGCTTTCCTCTACAACCGCTTGTCCATCACTGCTGAGGATGTAGTTTATGAAGTCTTCTGCAGAAGGGCTTAAGTTTTTTGTTACAGCTATATTAAAGGATCTGGAAATTTTGTACTCTCCCTTTTTTATGTTATCGACGGAAGGCTCCACACCATCAATCTTCAAGGCTTTTACCGTATCGTTGAGAGAGCCTAAGGAAATATAGCCAATAGAATCTTGATTCCCGGAAACCGTGGTCATCATAACGGAAGTGCTGTTTGTAATTTCTGCTTCATTAGTGGTCTTGTCCACTTTATTTCCCGAAGAATCCTTTTCCTCTATTTGAAAAAGCTCAGTAAAGGCGCCTCTGGTACCGGAGCCTTCTTCTCTGGACACCACTGCTATACTGCGGTTTTTTTCTCCTCCGCAGGCTGTCATTACTGTTACCATAAGAGGAATAGCTAGTGCAGATAAAATTAATTTTTTCATCATTTATCTCCTTTTCTATTTAAATTTGCTTTGCTTGCTTTGTATTCAGCTAAAAGCAGTTCTTTCAACATATTTAGTATAAAAAAGCAAGGTAAAAAGTATTATCATAGAAATGTTAAATCTACGTAAAATTTTTAATATCCTCAATGTTTTAAGCACCGGCAATGTCATTAAAACTCATAACCCTTAAATTTAACCGATAAATAGGGTATTATAGATGTAGGACAAGCCGGTGCCAGGCACCTGACAAGTGACAAAGTATACAAGCTATTGTTGAGGAGGATAAAATGAGGATTTTGTTTGCAGCAGCAGAGGCTTATCCTTTTATGCAGACAGGAGGCTTGGGAGATGTGGCTTATGCCCTGCCTAAAGCGTTAAAAGATCTGGGAGCGGATATAAGGATAATAATGCCTCTATACAATATAGAAGGAAAAGTTAAAAAGAAATATAAAAAAGCTTGCAGATTTCCATACCTTTATAGGATGGAAAACCGTAGAATGCACCTTAACCTCATTAGAATATGAGGGACTGGTTTATTATTTTATAGAAAATCCTTATTATTTTAAAAGGAGCTCACCTTATGGCTACCACGATGATGCAGAAAGATTCGTGTATTTTTCTAAAGCTGTTTTAGAAGGAATAAAATATATGGAGGATTTTACACCGGATATTCTCCACTGCAATGATTGGCATACAGCTCTTATGATACCTCTGAAAGATGCTTATTACGGAGAGGAGGCACCTTACAGGAGCATAAAAACAGTGTTTACCATTCACAATATGCTTTTTCAAGGAAACTTCGGAAAGGAAGCTTTAAATATGCTGGGATTATCTGAGGATAAGTATTATACCGAAGATATGCTTAAGCATTATGAAGGTATATCCTTTATGAAGGGTGGTTTAGCTGCAGCGGATAAAATCACCACTGTGAGCAGAACCTATGCAGAGGAGATAAAGCTTCCATGGTTTTCCTACGGACTTGAAACCATGATTAAAAAAAGAAGCAGGGATTTAAAGGGAATAGTCAACGGTATAGATTATGAAGCTTATAATCCGGAAAAAGATATAGAGTTATTTTATAACTATTCTTCTAAGGATTTTCATTTAAAGGCTGAGAATAAGCTTAAGCTTCAAAAGGAGCTTAAATTAACCGAGGATAAATCTATACCTTTGATTTCTATAATAAGCAGGCTTTCCGACCAAAAGGGAATAGAGCTTATTCAGGAAATAATGCCCTCCTTGATGGACATGAATATACAGCTGGTTATAGTAGGGGGAGGCTTTGAAAGCTATGAGAATATGTTTAAACATTATTCTTCAAAATATCCACAAAAGGTTTCTGTAAATATTCCTTTCAACAGAGAACTTTCTAAGAAGGTATATGCGGCTTCAGATATATTTCTAATGCCTTCTCAATTCGAAGCCTGTGGAATAGGACAACTCATAGCCATGAGATACGGTGCTGTTCCTGTAGTTAGAAAAACCGGAGGACTTAAGGATACCGTAAAGATGTATGATGAGAATAAGGGTACCGGCAGTGGATTCCTATTTAAAAATTATGATTCTCAGGAGTTTCTACATGAAATCAAAAGATCACTAAAGCTCTTTAATCAGAAGGACAATTGGAACAAACTTGTAAAAAGAAATATGAATAAAGACAGCAGCTGGAAATCCTCCGCTGAAGAGTACATGGAAATTTATAACAAGTGCCAGGCACCTGACAAGTGACAAACTTCAGTGGTATGGAATAGAAAGGGGTGTACAATGAGTTTTAAGATAAAAAGGTTTAATGAACTTACAAATTATGAGCTATATGCTATTTTAAAGGAAAGAAGCGGTATATTTGTAGTGGAGCAGAACTGCTTTTATTTGGATCCTGATGGCATTGACCTGGAGAGTTATCATCTTTACAAAGAAGAAAATGGGGAAATTACAGCTTATTTAAGAATAATTCCTAAGGGCCTTAAGGGAGACAAGATTTCCATTGGAAGGGTTTTAGTGAAAAAAGAATACAGAGGCAAAGGGCTTGGCAGAGAGCTTATGCAGGAAGCCCTGAGATTTATAAGAGAAGAGCTTAGGGAAGATTCTGTAGAGCTTCATGCTCAAAATCATTTAAGGGAGTTTTATGGTTCTCTTGGTTTCAAGATAGCAGGAGAGGTTTATATTGAGGCAGGAATTCCACATGTGATGATGGACATGTAGGTGACTGGCACCTGACAAGTGACAAATTAAAAGAACTGAAGGATTGTCCTCGGTTTTTTTAATTTGTCACATTTTTTATGAGAAACAGAAAGATAAAAGATTAAATATGCAGAATATTTTAATAGATTAGTTTATTCGAATATATAG
>NZ_CCXI01000153.1 GCF_000820705.1 Clostridium polynesiense
ATGAGAAACAGAAAGATAAAAGATTAAATATGCAGAATATTTTAATAGATTAGTTTATTCAATATATAGTATAATGGAAATATATTGAAATTAATCAAGAGGACATATAAAGGAAAAGGGGGATGTTTTGTGTTTAATTTTCCGGAAAAGCTTTATTCTGATGTGAGAATAGAGGAAGTTTTCTCTACAGATATAACTTTTTTAGACGGCCAGCTGAATCAAAATACCATTAGAGAGTATAAGGGGGCTTTTATAAGGGTATTCGATGGAGAAAGATGGTATTACAGCTCTATAACGGATATTTCATTAATACAGCAGGAACTGGATAGTCTTGCCAAAATGGCCAAGCCTTCTAAAGGTATAAAAGAAAATCCTGTGGTGAAAAGATTCCAGATTAATAAAGGAGAATTTTTAAATTTTAAAGGAAAAGAAGTAAATAAAGTGCCTTATGAAGAAAAAATAAAGCTTTTAAAAAAGTTATTTCCCGTTTTAGAGTACACAGAAGAAATAAAGAGATGGAAGGCAGTTTATTTAGATAAAAGAATTGTAAAGAATTTTTATTCTTCAAAAGGGGCTGAGATTACCTGGGACTATCAAACCTGCGGGATTGCTGCAATCTTTGGCTGTCAGTCTCCAAGGGGGGAGAAACAGGTCTCCGGATCTTACCAAAAGGCCTCTAATCATTTTGAAGATATGGGAGACATAGAAAGCGGTATTCAGCAGAAGGTAAATGCATATATCGATTTTGTGATAAACAGTAAGCCTGTTCAGCCCGGAGAATACACCGTTATACTTTCACCTTTGGCAGCAGGGGTATTTGCTCACGAAAGTTTTGGGCATAACAGTGAGGCTGATTTTATGCAGGGGGACGAAAACGCTAAAAAGCAGTGGAATATAGGTAGCACCATGGGTTCCAAAGTATTATCTATCATAGGTTATGGTGGAGAATTAGGATCAGGATATATTACATTTGACGATGAAGGAACTAAAGCGGAAAAGACTTATCTCATAAAAGACGGAATTTTAAGGGGAAGACTTCACAGTGCTTCTACTGCAGGAGATTTTGATGAAGAGCTTACAGGAAATGCCAGAGCTGTGGGCTTTGAGTATGAGCCGATAGTTAGAATGACCACTACCTATATAGACAAGGGTGAAAAAACCAAGGAAGAGCTTATAGGAGAGGTAAAGGAAGGACTTTTAATAGAAGATATAAACCATGGAAGCGGAATGTCTACATTTACTTTAGCTCCAAGCCTTGCATATAGGATAAAAGACGGAAAGATTATTGAGCCTGTTAGCATTTCAGTTATTACAGGAAAGGTTATGGAAACTCTTAAAAAAATAGATGGTGTTTCAGATACTATAGAGCTTTTAAGCTTTGTTACAGGAGGCTGCGGCAAAATGGAGCAGTTTCCTCTGCCTGTAGGCTTTGGAGGACCTTATGTAAGGATTAACGGGATAATGGTTCAGTAGGAGGGGGAAATATGATAAAGGAAAAATATAGTGAGAGCATTAAAGAAACATCTATAAATGTGGTGCAGAGCAGTTTTGAATCTTTAAGAAAAAAGAATATCACTAAAACCGGTTTAAGGATATATAAGGAAGGGATGCTTGGAATATCAGGAGCCCTAGGAGATTATGATGAAAAGGAATTAGAAAAAAAGGCTTTAGATAACCTTATAGTTCCTTATGATTATGAAGTGAGCAGTAATAAAAAAATCACCGAAGATTATTCAAAGCACATCATGACAGACGAAGAATTTGTACAGGAAGTAGAAGCTATATTGGAAGTATGCAGGAGAGATTTTTCTGATTTTGGATTATATAATAAATTTAAAGATAGTAAATGAAGAAACTTCCTTAAAAAATAGATAAGGGTCTTGAGCTTTTAATGAGAGATAGCTATTTAAGTATAGATCTTTTATTTAACGATAAATCCATAGCTGGCCTTGAGGGCTTCTTCTGGGAAGTTCAGAGTAGAGATTACAGCAGGGAAAATTTACTTAAGGAGTTTGATATGCTGTGCAGAGCATATAGAAATAAGCTTACTCTACCCAAAGAAGGTAAGATGCCTGTTGTATTTATAGATATGGATTCTATGCCTCTTATGAAATTCCATACAGATTTAAACGGATTATGGGTGGGCAGCGGTACCTCTATATTCAGTAAGGATATAGGGAGCAAAAGATTCAGCGATTATTTTACACTGTATGCTACAAGAAATCCACAAGATGGCATCCATACCTTCTTCGATGGAGAAGGTGTAATTAATGAAAATTATAGATATACCTTAATAGAAGATGGAGTAATAAAAGCCCCTTATACAGATAAAAGGACAGCCAGCAGGTTTAATCTTCCATTGACAGGATCAGCAGGCTGTACCTACGATTCTGCTCCAAGACTTGATGTACCATCCCTTAAGATAAAGGAAAGCGGCAAGACTGTAAAGGAGTTATTAGGTGGAGAAAAGGGTATTTTGGTGGTTACCGCTTCTGGCGGAGATTTCACTCCGGAAGGAAATTTTGCAACACCGGTGCAGGTACCTATACTTTTTGATGGAGAAAATATGCTTGGAATGCTTCCTAACCTCCAGATATCCGGCAGCGTATATGATATGTTTGGCGGAGGATTTAGAGGGGTTTCAACAGATTATATAAACCCTACCCAGAAGTTTAAGGCTATGGTTATGGAAATGAATGTGACCAGGCTATAGAGAACATATTGTCAGGTGTCAGGTGCCTGTCACCTGACACTTGACATTATGTTCGTGTTATTTTAATAAAATAATAATAAAATAGCATATTATTTAATAATCAGTGTGGTATAATTAGGTAATATTAACAAGATTTAAGGAGGAGATTAAATGAACCTTAACTGGAGCCTTAAAGAATTATACGACTCCTTTGAAAGCGATGCCTTTAAAAAGGATGTTGAAAAGGTGGACTTATTTATAAAGGATTATAAGGATATGGCAAACAGCATATGCATGAGTCATGAGAACCAAATGGAAAAGCTGGAGGCTTATATAAGGAAGAATATAGAAAAGAACAAGCTTTTTGAAAAATTATTAGGCTTTATTCACCTTACCTTAAGCGTAGATACTAAGAATGAAACAGCATTAAAGTATTCTGATATTTTAGAGCAGAAGGTAAGTCTTCTAGCTGAGCCGGATGCAAAGCTTAAAAAGTGGATAGGTGAAGTGGATGGTCTGGATCAGATTATAGGTTCTTCTGAAACCTTAAAGGAACATTCCTTCTACCTAAAAGAAATAGTGGAAGGAAGCAAATATCTTTTAAGCGAAAAGGAAGAAGCGGTAATTTCCAAAATGCAGAATACAGGTTCCAATGCATGGTCTAAGCTTAGGGATCTTTTAACCTCTACTCTTATGGTAGATATAGAAATAGAGGGTAAAATGGAAAAACTTCCGTTAACGGTAGTTAGAAATATGGCTTACGATAAGGATCCGGAGCTTAGAAAAAAAGCTTATCAGGCGGAAATAGAATCCTACAAGAAAATAGAAGACAGCATGGCAGCCTGCCTTAACGGTATAAAAGGAGAGGTTATAACCATTGCAGAGATGAGAGGTTATAAGTCACCTTTAGATCAGGCACTTAAAAATTCCAGAATGGATGAGGATTCCTTAAATGCTATGCTAACAGCCATAAAAGAAAGCCTTCCAGTATTTAGAAAGTACTTAAGAAGAAAGGGAGAGCTTTTAGGACATAAAAACGGACTGCCTTTCTATGATTTATTTGCTCCTATGGGAGAGGTAAATATGGAGTTCCCTTATGAAAAATCAGCGGAGTTTGTAGAAACCAACTTCAGAACTTTCAGCGATAGGCTTGCGGACTTTGCAAGAAAGGCTGTAGATAACAGATGGATAGATGTTAAACCTAAGGAAGGAAAGGTTGGAGGAGCCTTCTGCTCTAACTTAAGTTCTATTGGAGAAAGCAGATTTTTACTAAATCATGGAGACACCTTCAGCGATGTTGTCACTATGGCTCATGAGCTGGGACACGGTTACCATGGGGAATGCCTGAAGGAAGAAAGCATATTAAATGCGGACTACCCTATGCCTTTAGCAGAAACGGCATCTACCTTCTGCGAAACCATAGTGAAAAAGGCCGCTGTTAAAACAGCTTCACCTGAAGAGGCCTTTGCCATAGTTGAAAGCGAGGTTGCAGACAGCACTCAGGTTATAGTGGATATTTACTCAAGATTCTTATTTGAAAGCGAAGTCTTTGAAAGAAGAAAGGAAAGTGCAGTAAATTCACAGGAGCTTAAAGAAATAATGTTAAATGCTCAGAAGGAGGCTTATGGAGAAGGCTTGGATCAGGAATACCTTCACCCTTATATGTGGGCATGCAAGCCTCACTATTACTTCCCAACTTCAAACTTCTATAACTTCCCCTACTCCTTCGGACTTCTGTTTGCAAAGGGACTTTATGCTGAATATCTTAAGAGAGGAGAGAGCTTCCCAGAGGCTTATGACAAGCTGCTTGCTGTAACAGGAAAGAAGAAGATAGCCGACGTTACTAACATCATGAATATAGATATACATGATGTAGAGTTCTGGAGAGGTTCTTTAAGGATTATAGAAGAGGATATAGAAAAATTCTTAGAGCTCAGCAAAAATAGATAATCATAGGTCATATAAGCGGATAAAATAAAGTATTGATAAAAATATTCAAGCCTGGATTTCCAAAAGGAGTCCAGGCTTTTGCTGTATACAGACTTAAATAAATTTAAAGCAGATTAAGTATATCCTCGGGCTTTTCAAATATAAAATCCGCATTTATATCTTTAGTGTTTCTTGCGCCCCATAAAGCAAGACCGAAAGCCATGTGAGCGGCCTGAGAACAGTGGAAATCAGAAAGGGTATCACCTATGTAAATGCACTCCTCAGCCTTTATACTCAAATTTTTCAAAATAGTTAAAAGAGGCTCCGGATGGGGTTTGTGGTTTAAGGTATCATCTGCCAGCACCTTTGTTTTAATAAATTTATCAATACCTGTAGGAATAAAGTCGATTTCGTATTGAGAAATGGTTTTAGAACTTACTATGCCGCATATTATTCCTTTTTTATGGAGCTCTTCTATAACCTTATCCATTCCGGGATACATTTCAGCCCCCTCTTCAAAGGAATTGATGTAGGAAACCCACTTAGAATAAGAGCTTTCTATATCCTCAAAGTTTAAAAGCTCCAGAGTTTTTCTTCCAGGATGGCTGGTGCTGAACAAAAGTTCTTCATAGGTCATATCTATACCCTTTTCTTCTTTGATAAGCCTCATAAGAGGGATTATATTCATTCTTTCAGTATTTAAGATAGTTCCATCGATATCGAAAATTACGCATTTATATTTTTTATTCACTTAATCTCCTCCGGATAAAATAATAAAATTTTATTGGTTAACTTAAATATTACAGTTAATGGATAATAAAATAAGGGATAATAGAGAATATTAATAGAAAATTTAAAAATAATTATTATAAAAACTTTATCCATTAAAATAAATATCTTTATATCTCATTAAATAGTATACCAAGCCATAAGTTTTCTATAACATGATAAATTGGCAAATAAAGTGAGTATTTAATAAAAAATTAACATTTAAACCGTTACATTTTTAAAATTTATGCAAGAAATTCTAGAAAATCACAAGTAAATATATTATAATAGCAATTATTATATAACAATAAAAGTTATGAAAGGATGAAACATATGATAAAGCTTATCGGTGTATTAATAGTTATTGTAGGCTTTGCCCTAAAGCTTGATACCTTGTTTGTAGTTATAGTTTCCGGACTTGCTACAGGGTTAGTAGCAGGAATGACACCTATAGAGATTTTAGAAGTGCTAGGACAATCTTTTGTAGAAACAAGATATATGACATTATTTGTGCTTACTCTTCCTGTTATAGGAATTTGTGAAAGATATGGACTTAAAGAAAAAGCAGTGGACTTAATAAAGAAATCGAAAACCCTTACCACAGGGAAAATATTATCTCTTTATCTTTTGATAAGAGAAACTGCTGCAGCTCTTTCAGTAAGGCTTGGAGGACATCCTCAGTTTGTAAGACCTCTTATAGAACCTATGGCTCAGGGTGCCGCTACAGTTAAATATCAAGAGGTAGAAGAGGAGGACAGAGAAAGGATTAAAGGTGAAGCTGCAGCTATGGAGAATTTCGGAAACTTCTTTGGCCAAAATGTGTTCATAGCAAGCTC
Organism: Clostridium polynesiense; assembly: GCF_000820705.1. GTDB lineage: Bacteria > Bacillota > Clostridia > Clostridiales > Clostridiaceae > Clostridium_AA > Clostridium_AA polynesiense. The sequence continues at coordinate 6,226 of NZ_CCXI01000153.1, forward strand.
CGGTGTACTTTTAATAGTGGGAACTTTAGATAAGCTTGGTTATAAGGTATCCCCTGTAGATGTTGCTAAAGCTTCTATACCTATAGCGGTTATTACCTTTTTAATTGTAGTAATTAAAAATCAACTTATGGATAAGCGTTTAGACATAAAATATAAAAACAAAAGAAAAGGGGGGACAGAATAGATGAATGCAAAAGTTTTATTCGATTATTTATTAGAAGGATTTTATATTCTTTCCGGAATAATAATGCTTATTACAGTATACTTTGTGGCAAAGGACAGCAAAAATAAGGACAGAATCACCACAGCGATATTTTGGGGAATATTAGGAGTTATATTCATCTTTGGAAAGATTATTCCTCCTGCACTGGTAGGGGGAGCTATAGTAATAATGGGAATTCTAACCCTTTTAAATAAAGTAAAGCCTGGAAATACAGCAGCTATGGATGAAAAGTTCAAAGAGGAGCAGGCTAAAAAAATCGGTTCAAAAATATTTATTCCTTCTGTTACATTAGCGATAGTGGCTTTTGTTTTTGCTCAAGCTACCTTCAAGCTTTCCGGTGTCAGCGGACAGGTGGCTATAGGTGTATCAGCCTTGGCTGCTGTGATAATAGCCCTAGTTATAACTAAAGCTAATCCCTCCTATATCGCAAAGGATGGAGACAGACTTTTAAGACAGGTTGGTCCGGCTTCTATACTTCCTCAGCTTTTGGCAGCTTTAGGATCTTTATTTACTGCGGCAGGAGTGGGAGACATAATTGCTAAAGGGATATCCAGCGCCATCCCTCAGGGAAATATATGGGCAGGAATTATAGCTTACTGTTTAGGTATGGCTGTATTTACAATAATCATGGGAAATGGATTTGCAGCCTTTGCAGTAATAACTGCAGGAATAGGTATTCCTTTTGTATTTGAGCTTGGAGCAAATCCGGCGGTAGCAGGAGCTTTGGCTTTAACAGCGGGATTCTGCGGAACTCTTCTGACACCTATGGCGGCTAACTTTAATGTAGTACCAGCTGCACTTCTGGAAACAAAAAATAAGAACAGAGTTATAATGTCACAGGCACCTATAGCCCTTATAATGCTTGTGATACACATATTTTTAATGTATTTCCTTGCTTTTTAAAGGTAAAATAGTGATATCTGATTAAATGAAATATAAAAATTTATAAGAAGTAAAGAAGGAGGTTACACTTATGAAGGTTTTAATAACAGGTTTTGACCCCTTTGGAGGAGAAAAGATAAATCCTGCATGGGAAGCTGTAAGCAGCATTAAGGACAGCATAGCAGGAGCAGAGGTGATAAAGCTTCAGATTCCCACAGTTTTCAGGAAATCCATAGAAAAGCTTGATAAGGCAATAGAGGAAAATAATCCGGATATAGTTATATGTATAGGTCAGGCGGGAGGAAGGTTTGATGTTACTCCGGAAAGGGTTGCTATAAACATAGATGATGCCAGGATTAAAGATAATGAGGGAAATCAGCCTATAGATACAGATATTTACGAAGATGGAGAGCCTGCATATTTCTCTACTCTGCCAATTAAGGCAATAGTAAAGGAAATAAACAACAATGGACTGCCAGCATCAGTTTCCAACACAGCGGGAACTTTTGTGTGCAACCATATAATGTATGGCTTGATGTATTTAATAGATAAAAAATACAATAACATTAGAGGAGGCTTCATACATGTTCCCTTTATACCACAGCAGGTAGTGGAAAAAAGAAACACTCCTGCCATGGCTTTAGAGGATATAGTAAAAGCTCTGGAATGCGCAGTAAAAGCCGCCATTGAAAACCATAAGGATATCAAAGAGATAGGCGGAGCAGAATTTTAATAAAAAATATGGTGCCAGGCACGTGACATGTGCCCGGCACCTTTTTATATAATTTTAATTTTTGTCACTTGTCAGGTGCCTGGCACCTAGTTGTCTCCCTAATTCCAGCCAATCCTCTTCATAGCTTTTATGGAAGGCCTCACTTTGGTTATATATAAGTGAAGATGGGTGGTACATAGGGAATATATATCTGTTAAGTTCCTCGTTAAATACAAGCTTTCCGTGGCATTCTCCTATAGAATTAAATTTAGTTAGGCGCTTTAAAGGGACATTTCCCAAAGTAACGATAATCTTAGGATTTGTATATTTAATCTCATCATCCACTACTTCTCTAAAAAGCTCTATTTCCTTAGGTTTAGGAGGTCTGTTGCTTACAGTAACCCTTCCGGTTTTTCCTTCTTTATATTTAATAGGTCTTACAAAACAGGTGTTAGTTATCCTTATATCTTCACGGCTTAAGCCGATTAAATCCAAGTATTTCTGAAAGTTTTTCCCTGCGGCGCCTACAAAGGGTTTTCTCTGCTCGATTTCCATTTTTCCGGGAGCTTCTCCTAAAAACATTATATCTGCAGGGATAGGACCATCCCCGGTAATCCATCCTCCTGTAGGCTCTTCTTTATAGTTTTCAGCTAGAGCCTTGATTTTGTCCCTAAGCATTTCCTGTATATTTTCCACTTTATCAACTCCTAAACGTATTAAACTATAGTAAAAACCTATACTTTCATATTATCAAAGATTGTAAAAGAAATTATTAATTTTTCATAACTTTATTATAAAATTATGGTTGAAGCACCCTTATGTATATATTATGATTAAAAGGAATTTTAATTATAGATAAATTCTAAATTACCTTTAAAATATAAAAGCTTTAAATTATACTAAGGATTAAATATTGCTTATATCGGCTAAAAAGTGAATATTAAGGGGGAAATTATGCACGATAAAAAACAAGTTCTTCACGATAAAAAACAAGTTCTTCACGATGAAAAAACAAATTTTTACAATAATAAGGAAGTTCTTTATAAAAATAAAAAAGTACTGGCGTGGATTTTACTGCTTTCCTGGATGGCGGTGATTTTTATATTTTCTCACATGCCCGGTGAGATGTCTTCTGAAAAGAGCAGGTTTGTAGTAAGCCTTTTGTCTATTTTCGGATTAGATGTGAATGGACCCTTAGCTGATATGGCAAACTTTTTAGTGAGAAAGGGAGCCCATTTTACAGAGTATGCCATTTTGTTTATCCTTGCTTTTAACCTGATAAGATATTATTTTAAGCTCACTCCGGGGCTTATAATATCTCTGGCATTTGTATTTTTATATGCCTGCACCGATGAGTTACATCAGATTTTTGTTCCCGGGAGAGCGGGGATGTTTAAAGATGTGCTTATTGATACCTCAGGAGGAGCCTTTGCTATGGCGGTAACCTATGCAGCTTCTAAATTAAAAAAATAAGACGGTGCCAGGCACGTGACAAGTGACAAACTTTTTGTCACTTGTCACGTGCCTGGCACCATTTTACGAAGCAAATAACATAACGACTAATCGGAGGCCTGCAGCTGCAAAAAGAATTCCCATAATTAAAAGCCAGTATACATCACCTTTTTCTCTTATTTCGCCGGTGGCTTTATCTCTGATTAATTTCACTTTGTCGCCCACCCTTTTCCTGCAGGGACTTGCTGCCTATAGAACTTTTAACCCTCTTAACATAGATATCCTCTTTATATTCATACACAGGATAGTAATATGTTCTCCTTCTACCGCTGGTGGAATATTCTTTTATAATTTCTACCACTATACCTTCTATAACCTCTATATCTTCACCTTTTTTAAATTTCAGGGAAGAATTTATCATTATTAAGCCGCTTCCGGTAAATAGCATAGCTGCAAGGAGTTCAGGAAGGCTGAAATCCTGAGAAAACCTGCCTATTAAAGCGAAAAGCAGCAATACTAAGCCTGCAAATAGTAGTAACCCTTCAATTTTACTTCTCTTAAACTTAGGATCGTCCTGCCAATAAAGCTTATCCTTACTGATGTGATAATAGCAGCTTACAACCTCATAAGTTCTATAATCATACTTTTCCCTTGAGATATTTTTAGTTTTATCTTCACCTTGAAAATTAAATTTCACAATATAATCATAGGAGGATTCCTTCCAATAGCCCTGAGAATCTATCTTTCTCACCGCATTACAGTCCACTATTTTTACATCTACGGATTTGCTGTTTCTTATAATTACCCCTTTGCATACTGTCATTAATAAATATGAAATTATTAAAATCCCACCAAAAATCGCAAAAATTATCCAAATTATCATAAGCACCTCTAAAAGTCTATCAGTCGTTATTATTTATTATTATTTAAATTATAAAAAATTAAACAAGTAGTTAAATTAGTATATAGCTTTCATATGGAACTATAGCAAGGAATTAAATCGATATTATAGCACTCATAAGAAAATTATAATAAGTTAAATTGATATACAGTACTTATAAATAAATTATAACAAGCAGTCAAACTGAGTCATAGCCTTCATAATAAAGTTTTTAAAATCAATTTTGCCATTAAATAATAAATTTGTTGAAATATGTAGATAAAATACTATAATAGGAATTAGAATCAAAATATAAATAAATTTTTAATATATTACATAATAATGTAAATGAAAAATATATTGTAAAAGATAAGGGGAGGAAGCTTTGAATAAAGAAGCATCCATTAAAGATAATATTTATATACCTGTAAAGTTAAAGTTTCAAATAGCATTTCTTCTATCAGTTATATGGGTTATATTTTCGGTATATTTATCCCAAAGCTGGATAAAAGACTTAGCTGAAGTAACGAATGTTTTTACTTCTCTTTTTATAATTGGCGGTATTGCTTATGTTCCTGGATTTATAAACTGTTTTCTGCTTATAAGCGTCCTTCTGGATAAGCAGCCTGTTTTTAAGGAGGAAGATCCTTATGAGGAGGTTACTATATTAATAGCAGCCTATAATGAAGAAGACAGGATTTATGAAACCTTAAGCTATATAAAAAAACAAGATTATAAGGGAAAAATAAGAACTTTAGTTATAAATAACAATTCCTCAGATAACACAAGAGGAGAGGCGGAAAGAGCCGGAAGAGAACTTGGTTTAGATGTGATATGTATAGATGAAAAAACTCCCGGAAAGTTTAATGCCCTTAATACAGGGCTTAAGGAGGTAAAAACTCCTTTATTTATAACCTTGGATGCGGATACCCTCCTTCATTCAAAAGCAGTAAGGTACATAGTTTCCAGAGTAATAAGCGCTCCTCAGGACATTGGAGCGGTGGCAGGAAGCGTGCTGGTAAGAAACAGCAGAGATAATCTTTTGGCAAGGCTTCAGAAATGGGATTATTTTTTAAGCATCATGTCCATAAAAAGAATTCAGGGATTATTTCAGGGAACCTTAGTAGCTCAGGGTGCCTTCAGTATCTATAAAGCGGAGCTTGTAAGAGAACTGGGAGGCTGGAGTGACAGCATAGGAGAAGACATAGTGCTTACCTGGAATATGCTTTTTAAAAACAACAAGGTATATTATGAGCCTATGGCTATAGCCTTTACTGATGTTCCCACAAAGTTTACTCATTTTGTGAAGCAGCGTTCCCGTTGGGCAAGAGGAATGATTGAAGGGCTAAGAGTGGTCAAGCCTTGGCAGATTCCCAATATGTATTATAAGTTTTTAACCAGTGTGAATCTTTTAATCCCTTATATGGATTTAAGTTACACTATATTCTTTATACCCGGATGCATTTTAGCCTTATTTGGAAGGTGTTACATAGTAGGTCCTTTAACCTTATTGGTACTTCCCTTTACCCTTATCACCTTTTTAATATTGTTTTATCGACAAAAGCATTTTTTTGATATCCTCAATTTAAGGGTAAGAAAAAACAAAGCAGCCTTTGTGATATTTCTTTTAGGATATCAATTGATTATGTCACCAATTTCCCTTTGGGGTTATATGCAGGAGATTTTTAACATGAAAAGAGTTTGGAAATAATACATAAAAAGACACAGCAGTGATTTTTAAATTACCGCTGTGTCTTTTATATATACAGAGAAAATCTAATATGTAATATTTTATACTGTGATTTCAATCACAGTTTTTTTGTTTACTAATTAATAAAATTATTTATATAAGAAGGAAAGTTTTAATAGATATTAATAAGAGAATTAATGAGGGTGTTTAGAAGTTGTGACAAATCAATAATCCTGTTAAGCAGCTATGAAAAATTAATTTCCGGGAGGTTTATTATGAAGGAAGCTTATGCTATAGATTTTAATAAAAGTGTTTATGAGCTATGCAGGGAAAATCCCAGGATATCAGAAATGTTGCAGAATCTGGGCTTTAAGGATATAACAAAGACTGGGATGATGGAAACTGCCGGAAGGATAATGACAATACCAAAGGGTGCGGCTATGAAAAAAATCAGCTTGGATTATATAAAAGATGAATTTATTAAAGAAGGATATGAAATTGTAGAATAGGAGGATTTTTATGAGCGAGCTTATTAATAACAGCGAAGTGAGAAAACAGGCTATAAAGGATATTTTAAAAAAGCTGCATGAAGGAAAAAGTCTTGAGGAGGTTAAGGAGGATTTCAACAAAGCCTTTTCCAAGGTGTCTGCTTCAGAGATTTCAGAAGCAGAGCAGGCTCTTATAAAGGAAGGAATGGAGGTTTCTGAAATTCAAAAGCTATGTGATGTACATGCTGCTGTATTTAAAGGATCTGTTTTAGAAATCCATAAACCTAAGGATGTTTCAGAGGTTCCGGGACATCCTGCCAATATGTTAAAGCTTGAGAACAGAGAAATAGAAAGGATACTTGAAAATAGGCTGAAGCCTAAAAAGGAAAGTAATCTCAGTGAATCCGATATGCAGGATTTAAAGGGCGCTTTGGAGGAGTTAGGAAAAATTCATATTCATTATTTAAAGAAGGAAAATCTCATATTCCCTATCATGGAGAAAAAGGGTATAGAAGCCCCTCCTAAGGTAATGTGGGCAGTGGATGATGAGATACGAGCTCTCATAAAGGACTTAAAGCTTAAGCTTCAGGGGAAAACTGAGGATTTAAATATTTATAAAGAAAAGCTAACAGTGCTTTATGATAAAATCAATGAGATGATATTTAAAGAGGAAAATATACTTCTTCCTATGATAATAGAAAGCTTTTCTCAAGGGGATTGGAAAGCCATACATGAAGAAAGCAGGGAAATTGGCTTTATAGCTGAAAACATCCCTGAGTGGAAGCCTTCTCTCCAATTAGGCAGTAAGTCTCAGGAAGAAAAAAAGGAGACAAAGGGAATAATCTCCCTGCCTACAGGAAACTTCACCCTTAAGGAGCTTACAGCGGTATTAAATACCCTCCCCTTTGATATAACTTTTGTGGATAAGGAGGATACTGTAAGATATTTCTCAGAGGGCAAAGAGAGGATATTTACAAGAACCAAGGCTGCTATAGGAAGAAAGGTAGTTAACTGCCACCCTCCTGCCAGCGTTCACATAGTGGAGCAGATAGTAGAGGATTTAAGGACCGGAAGAAAAGATAATGAGGACTTTTGGATAAACCTTGGAAGTAAATTTGCTCTGATAAGATACTTTGCAGTAAGAGACGAAATGGGAGAATTCCTTGGTGTGCTGGAGGTAAGCCAGGATATAAAACCCATTCAGGAAATCACCGGAGAAAAGAGACTTGCCTCCAGATAATATTTTATAAGTAATAAATTATAAACTAAGGAAGGATGCTTCATTCAGTCTGTAATAAAATTATAAAGGAAAGCAGCTTCAGAAATGGGGCTGCTTTTGTTGTATCTTAATTATTTCAAACAACTATCCTATTTATTGTACAGTGAAATTTTCTGTGTTATGATTTAATTGTAGGTAATTATTTGTAATTAAGGCGGTGAAAGGAAAAGTGGCTAAAGGATCTAATCAAAAGCTTAAGCTTCTTTATTTAATGAAAATTCTTATGGAAAATACCGATGAAAATAATCCCATGACCGTCAATGACATGATTTCAGGTCTTCATGGTTATGGGATACAGGCAGAAAGAAAATCTATATATGATGATTTAGAGGCTTTAAAAATTTACGGTATAGACATAGCCTCAAGAAAATCAAAGACTACAGGGTATTTTGTGGCAGAGAGAACCTTTGAGCTTCCGGAATTAAAGCTCTTAGTTGACTCAGTGCAGTGTTCCAAATTTATAACCCATAAAAAAAGTCATGAGCTAATAAAAAAGATAGAAAGCCTCGCAAGCAGATATGAAGCTATGTCCCTTCAGCGGCAGGTGTATGTGGCAAACAGGGTTAAGGCTATAAATGAAAGCATTTATTACAATGTTGACAGGCTCCATACCGCTATAGCTGAAAATAAGCAGGTAACCTTTAAATACTTTGATTATAACCTCCGTAAAGAAAAGGTTTACAGAAAAAAGGGAGGATTATATACCGTAAGCCCTTATGCCCTTTCCTGGGATGATGAAAACTACTATCTTATAACCTATTCCTCTAAATATAAGGATTTCACCCACTACAGGGTAGACAGAATGTCCCATATTGAATTGACAGATGTTTTGAGAGAGCCCCTGGAGGATATGGAGGATTTTAACGTTGCTGAATATTCCAAAAAGGTCTTTAGTATGTTCGGAGGAGAAGAGGTTAAGGTCAAGCTTAAGATGGATAACTCCCTTATAAATTCTGTAATAGACAGGTTTGGAAAGGATATTATGCTTCAAAAGATGGATGAAAGCAGCTTTTACACTTGGGTAAATGTAGCTGTAAGCTCTGCATTTTTTGCCTGGATATCGCAATTTGGATCTAAGGCAAAGATTATTTCTCCTGAAAACGTAGTGGAGGATTATAAAGGATTCATAATAGAAATAATACAGCAGTATGAATAGCACTGTCCGTTTTATAGTACATACACTTTGGTAAAATGAATATAAACGGAGGTGTAATAGTATATGAGAAAAATATCAAATTCAAAGGACACTAAGGATATTGCATTAACTATTTACAACGGCGGATTTGGAGCGGTTAAGGAAACAAGAAAGATAAACCTTACAGGAAGGGAAAAAGAGGTTTTATTTACCGATGTGGCTCAAAAAATTGAAACGGATTCTCTTTTAGTAGAGGGTCTCAGCATCATAGAGTTTAATTATGATTACGACTTGGTAAACAGAGAAAAGCTCCTTGGAAAATATGTAGACAAAGAAGTTTTTCTAAAAGACAGAGAAACCGGAGAAAAGAAAAGCTGCCGTCTTTTATCTGTAGAGGAGGGGGGCAGAGCGGTACTGGAGGACAATGAATCCAAGGAAATATATATTGATACCTCAGGGGAAATAGTGCTTCCATCACTTCCCTCCGGGCTTATAGTAAAGCCTGCACTCATATGGAAGATAGAGGAGTCAAAGGCTGAAGAGGTTGGTGTTTCTTATCTTACAGAAGGATTTAACTGGAGCGTCAATTATGTAGTGGAAATGCTAAAGGAAACCTTAAACATAGCCGGTTGGGCAGAAATTGAAAACCAAAGCGGAATGACCTTTGAAAATGCCAGGGTTAAACTTATTGCAGGAGAAGTAAACCGTGCTGAGGAGCTTCAGGATATGGATTATTTAAGGGTATATGCTCCGGCTCCGGAGCCTCAGGCAGAAGAAAAGGAATTCTTTGATTACCACATGTACACTCTTAATAATCTTACCACCCTTAAGGATAATCAAAATAAGCAAATCAACATATTAAAGGGTGAAGGAGTTCCTTATAAACAGTATTACAAGCTTAACTTCCACGAAGAAAAAGCTGACATAATAGTTGCCTTTGAAAACGCTAAAGAAGGAGGCTTAGGGATACCTATGCCTAAAGGTAAAATAAAGCTTTATAAGACAGATGAAGCTGATAACTCACTGGAGTTCATAGGAGAGGACAAAATAGATCACACCTCAAAAAATGAAGAAATAGAGCTGGTTATGGGTAAAGCATTTGACATTGCCTTTGATTATGAAGAAACGGACAGAGAAAAGAAGGACGGATACGAATACTATAAATATGAATACAACATAAGAAATCATAAAAGTGAAGCTGCCCAAATATACTTTGACCACACCATTTGGGGAGTTTGGGACATGGTCTACTCCACCCATGAATACAGCAAAAAATCCTCAAGCCTCATTGAATTTATGGTAGAGGTACCTGCAGGGGAATCAGTGACAGTGGAGTTTGAGTATAAGATTAACAGGAGGAAGGAGCATATAATAAGAAGCTAAGGCACAGGATTGACGGGAGTAATAAATGCTGAAATCCAGCAATAAAGGCAAAAATTCGAAGAGAGAGTGTGTAATAAAAAGTTAGGATATAAAGGGGAGGGATGGGAATAAAAAGAGATAATATGCATTTTTCCGGCTGCCTTTTAGGAGGAGCGGTGGGAGATGCCTTAGGCTACAGCATTGAATTCATGAGCATGGAGGAAATAAAAAGAGTTTACGGAAATCAGGGCTTAAGAGAGCTAATCCTTGATGAATCTTATGGTAAAGCTTTAGTATAAGATGATACTCAAATGACCTTATTTACCGCAGAGGGGATATTAAGAGCACAAACCAGAGGAATGAGTAAAGGAATATGCGACGAAAAATCCGTGGTAAGAATGTCCTATCTTAGATGGCTCTACACTCAGGATTATGGCAAGATGAAAGGCTTAGATTGGATTTATGACGGTTATCTTTTATCTGTACCGGAGCTCTTTGCTTCAAGGGCACCGGGCAGAACCTGCCTTTCAGCATTATTATCAGAGGAAATGGGAACTATGGAGAAGCCTTTAAATGACAGCAAGGGCTGTGGAGGAGTTATGAGGATGGCTCCTGCAGGTCTCTTTTATCCTAAGGGACAGGCCTTTCATCGTGGTATGGAATTTGCAGCCCTTACCCACAGCCATCACACAGGCTACATTGCTTCCGGAGCCTTCGCCTATATAATAGCGGCAATCATAGAAGGAGCTTCCATTGAAGAAGCGGTGGCAGAAGTATCAGAGGAGCTTAAAAAGTATAAGAATCATGAAGAAACCCTGGAAGCATTAAATAAAGCAGTAGAAGCTTCAAAAGGAGACCTTCCTGCAGAGGAGGCTATCCCTCTTTTAGGAGAAGGCTGGATAGCAGAGGAAGCTCTATCTATAGCAGTGTACTGTGCCCTTAAATATAAGGATAACTTTAAAGAAGGGGTAATAGCTTCCGTAAACCACAGCGGAGACAGCGACAGCACCGGAGCCATCACAGGAAACATCCTTGGAGCAGCATTAGGCAAAGAAGCTATCCCAAGGGAATGGATAGAAGGGGTAGAACTTAGAGAGGTTATAGAGAAAATAGCAGAGGATTTGCTTAAGGGGTATGAGGAAGGGAAAGAGTGGTGGAGGAGATATCCGGGATATTAAAGAAAGATAAGTAAAAAACATATATTGAATGTGCTTTATCCTAAAGTGATATACTATTTATATATAGATTATTAACAGGAGGAGCTTAAATGGACTGTATATTCTGCACCTTAGAAAAGAACAGGATAATAGCTGAAAATGAATCTGCCTTAGCTTTTTATAACGGCTTTCCGGTAAATGAAGGCCATACCCTTATAATCCCTAAAAGGCATGTTCAGAGCTTTTTTGATATTACTGAGGAGGAGCTTTTGGATAGTAACAGCCTTATTAAAGAAGTAAAGGCAATAATGGATAAAAAGTATTCACCGAAGGGCTACAATATAGGAATAAACATAGGAGAAACCGCCGGTCAAAGCATAATGCACGTCCGTGTGCACCTTATTCCCAGGTATGAGGGAGATGTGGAAAGACCTAAGGGCGGCATAATGAACTTTAAAAAGCCTTTAGTGGATTATTAGGTGGAAAAGTTATATAGAGCTGTGGATAAATTAGGAGAGAAGATGGTGAGGTTATTTGGCAGCATTTAATAAGAATGAAATAAATACCGTGATTCCTTATGAGCCTAAGGAAATAGATCAGCAGGAATGCAACTGCATAACCGGTGCAGGGATTATCTCTATACCAGAATGAAGAAATCCTTTGAAAATGCTTTAAAAATAGATATAATAGTATCCTTTTTAATGGAATCCGGTGTAAAGCTTTTGCGACAGGAGCTTGCTTTAATTAAGGAAAGAGACATTCCTGTAAGAATACTCACAGGAAGTTACTTAAATATAACTCAGCCCCAGCCACTTTATCTTTTAAAGGATGTACTGGGAGATAAGGCAGATATAAGGTTTTATCATGTGAAAAATAAATCCTTTCATCCAAAAGCTTATATTTTTCATTATAAGGATGAGGGGGAAATATTCCTAGGTTCATCAAACATGTCCTATAGTGCCTTAACGGAAGGCATAGAATGGAATTACAGAATCACAAAAAGTAAAAATCCTGAAGATTTTCAGAGCTTCATGAATATCTTTGAGAATTTGTTTCTTAATAAGAGCCTCATAATAGGTGATAAGGAGCTTAGATCCTATGCTGATAACTGGATAAGACCGTCAGTTTATAAGGATATAGATAAAGTAAGAAAATCCTCGGAGAATGCCGAAGAAGGTATTCTATGTCTCTACGAGCCTAAAGGAGTTCAGATAGAAGTACTTCATTATCTTAAGGAAACCAGAGAGGAAGGCTTTGACAAAGGTCTTGTAGTAGCAGCTACTGGCATAGGGAAAACTTATCTTTCTGCCTTTGATTCTAAAGATTTTAATAAGATTCTTTTTGTAGCTCACAGGGAGGAAATACTGAAGCAGGCAGAAAGAGCCTTTAAAAATGTAAATACTCATAAAAAAACAGGCTTTTTATAAGTATCATTAAAGACAATAAAGTGGTACCACCTTATATATGATTTCTTATTATTAAGATTGCAACGTATATGTAAACTCAAGTATATTATAGTAATATTTATAATTTTTTATATGTATAAATATTATAAAATACCGTACTATTATAGTTATTAATAGATAATTATAGAGTTGGGGGGAAGATTATTGGAAGATTATAAAATTATACATTTTCAATATTTATTACTTGAGTGGTATAAAAAGAATAAACGTAATTTTCCTTGGAGATATACTTACAATCCTTACTATGTACTGGTTTCGGAGCTTATGCTACAGCAAACAAGTGCTAACCAGGTTATAGACGTGTATAATAATTTTGTTGCGGAATATTCAAGCATGGAGGCGTTAAGTAAAGTGGACTATGAACAAGTTGAAAAGTATTTTTATTCGTTAGGACTTGTATACAGAGCAAGAGTACTTGTTGAAATATCTAAAACAATGTGGGATTTATATAAAGGTATACCCAATGATAAAAATAGTTTAATGAGTATTAAAGGTATAGGTGATTATATTTGTAATGCTATCTTATGCTTTGGATATAATAAAGCATATGCTATTGTTGATACTAATGTAATAAGAGTTTTTGATAAAATTTTGGATTATAGATCTAGATCAGCAACACCACATAAAGATGTGAATATTTGGGAATTTGCGCAGAGCATACTACCTAAGTCCGATTATGTTGATTATAATTATGCTCTTCTAGATTTCGGAGCTGCGCTAAAAAGTAATAATCAATTAGAAAAAGAGTTTGTTTATATGTTAAATGATCAAATTTAGAATTTATGTTTAATTATTTTAATATATTGTTAGTATAAAATATTATTATAAACATAATCACTAATCTGTATATGTTATATTTATTCCTTGTACTCTTAATAATCTTTAGATATATTTTCATTATATATTGTAGTTTATCTTCTTATGCAATTAATTATATGGATCTATATTACTTATAAGAATATATTTCTAAGTATTTTAATTAGATTTCTAAAAGGAATGATAGGATATATAATAAGTCGTAATATAAAATTCATCTTAAATTGAATTTTATAGATTATTCGGCAATATATGTATATTAATTCTATAAATTTGTTGATGTATATTTCATTTTTTGTATTTTTAATTCCTTAGAGAATATAGTTAAGGTATATAAACGATTATTATTGTATTTTTTTATAGCATATTTAATTAACAAATCATTTCAATGATACATAATTAGAAGTATTTAACATGAAAGCCAGATGCTGTACTACTTAAATGGGTATATTTATGCGTCTTTAAATAATAATTACAGTATCATGCATTATGTATTTCTGTCAGTAAATAAATATGTATTTATTGACAGTAAATAATCTTTCATTTAAAATAAATGTACTAATTTATATGACATACTTAACAAAGGAGGACTAATATGTACACTTCAATAGATTTGTTTTCAGGTCCAGGAGGATTGTGTACTGGATTCAAGTGGGCTGGAATAAAACCTCTTATTGCAGTTGAATGGAGTGGTTGGACAGTGCAGACATATGCTTCAAGTCACGATGCAGATATTTTTGAGTTAGAAAAATACTTGGATGGTACATTAGAAAATGCTGATGAGTTTTTTAAACCTAATGATAAAACCTTAATAATACATGGTGACATTAATAAGGTAAAAATCGAATTAATAATAAAAATTCTTAATTCTAGATTTAATGTTAATACTGTTGACGTAGTTAGCGGAGGAGCCCCTTGTGAATCATTTAGCTTAGCAGGTGATAGAAAAGAAGATGATGATAGAAATAATCTTTTTTTAAATATTTTAAGAATTGCTAGAGGGGTAGATGCTCCTATGATTGTTTTTGAGAACGTAAAAGGATTATTTTCTAAAAAGTTAGATGGTATTCCTGGTAAAATGTTTGAAGAAATATGTAAGGAATTTGAAAGTAGTAAAAAAAATTCTCCTAAATATAAGCTTGCTAGTAAGGACAAGGATACAGTATTATTGAAAGCGGCTGATTTCGGTGTACCTCAGAATCGTGAAAGATTGTTTTTGGTAGCAATAAATAAGAAATACAGAAATGCAAAGTTTTCATATCCTAGACCAACACACGGTAGAGAAACCGATAAGGAATATGTAACAGTAGCAGATGCGTTATTAGATTTACCTCAGATAGATTCAGGTCAAGAAAGTGAAATTTATGATTTCGATATTAATAGCATAACTGATAGGAAAAGGTTAGAATTTTTACAGTTAATGAGAGGAGTATCAAAAACACCTCCTATACATTTAAATTATAATAGGTATTCTATAAGTAGCCACAAAAGTGTAAATCATAGAGAAAACATGCGAATGAGAATGGCTTTAATTTTACCAGGAGAAAATATGGAAATAGCATGTACTAGATTAACGGCTGATAATCAAGAGGAACTTGTTGATATGTATTTTCCCAAAAAGAAATACGCTGCAAGGAATAGACGTTTAAAAGAAGATGAGCCTAGTTTTACTGTCACATCTCATTGTTTGGATGAAATGATACATCCTACACTTAACAGGGCATTAACTCCTAGAGAAGCTGCAAGACTCCAAAGTTTTCCTGATTGGTATGTTTTTGAAGGTCCATATGTTAAGTTTCATTCCGATCCAGAACAAGATAGATATGAACAAATTGGGGATGCTATACCACCACTACTTGCCTATAATTTAGCCAAAGAAATTGTTAAGACTCTTAACTCCATTTTCAATAATGTAAACATTAGGGAGGGAAATGTATAGTGAAAAAAAAAGTAACACTAACATTTACAGATGAATTAGTCGATACAATTTCGTATCTAAGTACTGTAATGCAAAAAAATCAAAATGATATAATGGAAACTGCATTTTGGAACTGGTGGCAAGAACAAGATGAAATTTTAAAGAATTCAATACAAGAAATGATTATTATAACACAAAAGGTAAGGGAAAGTAATAAGTAAGAGGACTCTTTTCAAGATTCCTCTTTTTGACATAGTGGAATTTAATAGTAAAGGGGAAATTCTTATGGTAGAGAATTCATATAAATCAAATCACGGTAATAAGGCAATTGAACAATTGGTAACTATGTTTAATTATTATAAGAAAAAAGGTTATATAAAAGAATATAAATATCCATTTACAACTGGATATAAAAATAAGAATAATAAGCAATTTTATTTCCAATTCATGATTGTTTTAAGTAATGATGAAAAATGGATTGTTCATTCTACTACATCAATCAGAAGTGATAGAATTAATATTCAACAATGGAATTCTGGGCACATTAAGATGATAATGAATGATATATCTTTAGCGATAATAGTTTTTCCTGACGATATTTCAGACAAAGAGAGAGATATTGCAGAAAGATATTACCAAAAAATTTCACAAGGAAAAATATTCTCATCTATTGATCATATAGTTTCGCTTAATGGTTTATCACTTATGATTGAGAAAAAACATCTAGAAGGTATGAGTGTAGGCCAACAAAATTGTTTTAAAGGAAATAATTTTGAAAAGCAATTAGTCGAAATATTAAATAATGAGAGTAACTTAACAAAATTTAAAACAGCTAGCAAAGTAGAAACAGGATTTAACTACCCATACTTTTTATATATAATGAATTTTTTGAGTATTAATAGTACAAGCAGTATTAAATCTATTGAAGCTACTAACGATATTCCCTTACTACCTAGCAGAGGAAAAGCCAAAACTGATATATTGTTAACTATAGAATTAGAGAATAATATTAAAAAAACTTATACTTTTAGTTGTAAACGAACAAGTAAGGATTGGGTAAGTGTTCATGAATATCCAGTTATCAAGTTTATAGAGGTGTAGGGAATAACTGATAGTGAACTAATAGAAGCATTATATAAATTCCAAGAGGTTGGTGGGAAAAAAGCTTTAATAAGTACTGATAAAAAGTTAGTAGAGGTTTTAACAAGAGAACTCCCTAAGTATAATAGAAAATTATCGCACTGGGTGTTAGGTGGACAAGGTGGAGATGGAGATCCAAAAATTCAATGGGCAGAGTACTTAATTACTTATAGAAATGAAACTTGTGAATTACAACTACATTTGTTAGATGAATATGTTAAGAAAATTCTTGAAGTTGTTGGTCATTTTGGAACTCCTTTTAAGTGGACATATCCAAGTGGTGGAAAAGGCAAAAGAATACAACTAAAAGGCAAAATATTGTAGTTTATACGGTAACATTAATTATATAATATTCTAATATATAATATGTATCAAACTAAATATTATATTTAGAAATAAACGAACTTCAAATTTATTATTAGATTGATTTAAAATTAGTTATTAGAAAAGGGATTTTTTTGAAAATTTTATTAATTGTGATGTTAATGTTATACAAAACAATGAAGTTTTAACCTTAATGAAAAAAGTAATCATGGAATATATGAGACAATCATTTTTATTGATATTTTAACTTTATAATTATAAAAGTTTTGCTTTAAAATATGTATAATTTTTATCTAAACAAATGAGAATTAAACAGACCTACAAAATTTATACATCATTTTGTTCAAATATATTAGGTTTAATATTATTAGTAATGTTATTTAAAATAATAAATATATATATAGTTTAAAAGTCTTATATAGTATAAATGAACATCCTATTGGATATTCATTTATACTTATTTTTTTGCTTATTTGTATCAAATTATAAGAGCACTGCTCAAGAAGTATAATTTCTAGAGTTCTACCAAATACAAAACATATGACTTAATGTTAAAAGTTATCACTTAAAAATAATATATTGTAATGCTAGTTCTTAATAATTAATAGCAAGTATCCTAAAAAAACTCTAGGTACAAAATCGTGCTAGGATTTTAAAATGCAATTATAAAATGTTAATTATGTCTGATAAATACAAATTACTCACTAATAGTATGTAATTATAGATAAAGTGACCTAAATATATATATAATTTACAAAATTTGTTGAATAAGGTTATTATTTCATGATATAATTACATATAAAATATGGTTTATTAAAGAAGATATTTAAACGCTATCAGAATTAGTCGTTTTATAATATGTATAAAGTTCAATACAACTAATATGAAATCTTACTGTAGCAGTATAAGTTTTTATCAAGTACACGCGAGGTGAAACCCATGACATATGTTGAGCCGTTTTTAAGATGGGCTGGAGGAAAAACATGGCTAATTAAAGAAATTGATAAAATGATTGGAAAGCTAAATTATAATCGTTATTTTGAACCCTTTTTGGGAGGAGCATCAGTATTTTTCGCTCTTCAACATAATAAAAAAGCATATCTCTCAGATATAAATGAAGAACTTATTGATTCATATATTACTATCAGAGATTTTCCTAATGAGGTTATTGAATTATTTTCAAAATATAAAAATACAGAAACAGACTATTATAATATTCGTGAGCTAAAACCCCAAACTAATGTAGAAAAAGCTGCGCGATTTATTTTTTTGAATCAAACATCATATAATGGTTTATATAGGGTAAACAGGAAAGGTGAATATAATGTTCCTTATGGATTTAGGAAAAGATGGGAATATGATATTACTAGGATTTTAAATGCTAGTCAAAAACTAAAAAAGGCTAATCTAAGTAGTGGTGATTTTGAATTAAATAAATATAAAATTCAAGAAAAAGATTTGGTTTTTTTGGATCCCCCATATACGGTTTCTCATAATAATAATGGTTTCATTGAATATAATAAAGTATTATTTTCTTTAGAAGATCAACACAGGCTTAGTAGATATATAAATTATGTAAAGAAAAAAGGTGCGTATTATATTCTTACTAATGCAGCACATGTTACTATAAAAGAAATCTTTGAAAAAGATGATCGACGTATTTTAGTAGATAGATATAGCTTGATTGGCGGTAAAAATTCAAAAAGAGAAAAAGTTTCTGAATATATATTTACTAATATTCCAGAGGAGGTAGGGGAATATGACAAGAACATCATGGAATAAAATTGTATCAGGAAAAGAGCTCAAGATATCAAAAAATTTAAGGAGTAAAACATATATTACTTTAAAGGAGAGAACACTTGCACTCCCAGATTTAATCGATGAAGGCTGGACTCGATTTAAAAGCTATAAAAATCCTAAGTTTATTGGCGTAAAAAAAGACAAGCCTTACGATGAACTATTTGAAGATAGAGTTTGGTTGTTATTTGCTAATTTAGGGTTTACACATATGAACTGTGATAGAGATTTTAAAATGTCATATGATTTTCAAAACCCTGACTTCACACAGCAAATTGATGTATTTGCAGTAGATGATGATACTATAATCATTGTTGAATGTAAAGCTGCTGAATCAATGAAAGATGGTATTTTTAAAAAGCCTATTGAAGCTTTACATGGTCAAATGGATGGCTTACGTAAAGAGGCGCAAAAGCAATACCAGGGTAGAAAAGTCAAATTCATTTGGGCAACTCATAATTATATTATGAGTAAATCAGATTTAAGTAAACTAGAGGAATGGGGAATTATTCATTTTAATGATGCAGTAATAAATTACTATATTGAACTTAGTAAACATCTTGGTTCCTCTGCTAGATATCAACTGCTTGGAAATTTATTTGCAAACCAAGAGATTAGAAATATGGAAGAAACTATACCGGCTATTCAAGGGAAAATGGGGGGGTTTACTTATTATTGTTTTGTAATCGAACCTGAACGGTTATTAAAAATAAGTTATGTTTTACATAGAAATGAAGCAAATAAAAATATGATGCCTACATACCAACGACTTATAAAAAAGAAACGATTGAGTGAAGTACGAACATTTATAAATAATAAAAATTATTTTCCTAATTCATTGATTATTAGTATTGATACTAATTGCAAGGGATTAAGATTTGATTTGTCTGATATGCGAGTTGATGGTTCGCTTTCTAAGCTTGGTATTTTACATCTTCCCAAAAGATATCGTTCTGCTTATATTATAGATGGACAACATAGATTGTACGGTTATTCTGATTCGGATTATGGGTCTACAAATTCTATTCCTGTTGTAGCTTTTGTTGATCTTGATAGAAAAGAACAGATAAAGCTATTTATGGATATAAACGAGAATCAGAAAGCTGTTCCTAAAACGTTAAGAGTAACGCTTAACGCCGATATGCTTTGGGATTCAGATGATTTTAATGAAAGACGTCAGGCATTAAGGTCAAAAATAGCACAAATGCTTGGTGAGGAAGAAACATCGCCTTTATTGGGAAGAGTTGTTGTAGGTGAAAATGAGCGCTCATTTACTAAAAGTATTACTGTCGAGGCTATACAAGGAGCTTTGAAAAAGTGTCAATTTTTTACTCAGTTTACTAAAAATAATACCGTGGTAAAGGATGGAACTTTTGATGTGGGCCAAAATCAAAAAACCTGTGATATATTCTATCCATTTATTGAAGAATGTTTAAGGTATATCAAAAAATATACTGAAGTAGAGTGGGAAAATGGTGATAGTAATGATGGTATTGTCACTATAAACCGTGGAATTCAAGCCATTATTCGTGTTATCAATGATGTTGTAAACTATCTTGTTGATACTAAAGTGATAAGTCCCAAAATAAGTAATACAGAAGATATATGCAAAGAAGTGAATTATTATCTTGATCCCTTAATTGAATATTTAAATAATGTTACATCAGATCAAAAAAAAGACCTGCGTGGATATCTAGGAGGGGGTGCAGATGTAAGGTTTTGGCGTACGTTCCAAAAAACAATATCTGATGTAAGAAATGATTTCAATCCAGAGGGATTAAAAAAGTATTGGATGGATGAAGCTAAGACATATAACGAAGAATCAATGAATTATTTGCGAGACATTCAAATTGCAATAAAAAGTTCAATTGCTGAACAACTTGAAAAAGTGAGAGGAGAAAACTGGATCATTACAGGTATCCCCAAAAATGTATATAGTAGAGCAAAAAATGAAGCGGATACCCATAATTATGATATTATTGCAAGTGGTATGAATGACAAAACTATATCAATTTGGGAATGTGTTACTCTTTCTGAATGCAGAGAAATAGTAATACATGGTAGAAATTGGAATGAAATCTTCGAGGGTAATTTTACGAGACCTGAAGAAACCAAGATAGCTGGTGGTAAAAAAGCAAAGACAGAGTGGATATATAGATTAAGTAGTATAAATAGTAAATTATCAAAAGCAACTTATAGTGTATCTACAGATGAATATGAATTTATAAAATCAATCGGAAAATGGTTGAGTATATGATACTTTTTACCGTATTAACATAAATACAGTAATTAACATAACAGAAAAAATAACATAAAATTAATATATTTTTCTTTGAGGTAAAAATTTTTATATAACAATAGATGATATTTATTTAGTGCTCAATTAATATTGTTTATAAGATTAGTTTTAAAATATATTAAGCAAACATACTGTGGATAAATTCAAAAAGATTATTTATAATGCGTCAGTTGACGCATTTTTTATTTTAATTCATTGCCAAGTAAATTATTGTATAATGTTGGCTATTTCACATAAAGTAATAAGCTTACTATATTTATATAAAAGTCGATGAAGTATCAATAGAAAATCTGATAGAAAAGCTATATAAGGATCTGGATAAAAGATTGTTGAAATATCTATATAGGCAAAGGTGACACTATAGAATTTGAAGGTGAAAGGCCCATCACCACAAAGCTAAAGCTTCATCAAAAGCTTTCGGAAAATCTATATGTGGAATTCACTAAAAAGGTATAAATCAAAGTCCCAATAACTATAATCTTTATCAATAGTTATTGGGACTTCTTTTATAATTTTATCTTCTATAATTATTTTGCATAACATATTTTAATCAATAAAGGGTATATAGTAACAAGATGTAAATAAAATATTAATTTTTACTCTTTTTACCATTTTGTTAATAATTGCAGTGAAAATTATGTAATAATTTTCTTGTATAATAAATAATTACCTATTATAATTGATATATATTATTAGTTAATAATTTATTGCGATGCTGACAATAATAGGGATTCTGTTTCCTGAGCTAGCTTCATTTAAGAAATTCCTTTGGAAGTAAATTTTTATGCCGGTATCTTATGGTATTATTACCGTATTACTGCTAGCTTTTGCATACAGAATCACATCCATATTCATTGAGGATGTGTTTTTTTTATAAAATAAATTTTCATTAGTGATATTACTTAGAGGTGTAAAATATGGCAAAGCTTAAGGTGATAAAAAAAGGCACTCAGGTTATTGTGGAGAGCAAATTAACCAGAGGGGAAGAAATAAATGATAGAGAAATCGCAGTGTTTTATTCAAAGCTTTTAAGAGGATTTATGAGGCCTGAGGTTAAGAATAAGAGAAAAATAATATACACTGCCATTGAGGTAATGGATTTAAAGGATTATTTGAAGACTGGATTAAATAAGGAAGATTTCTTTTTGGTGCTGGCACAGCTGGTAGAAGCGGTGAAGAGGGTTAATTATAATAGCCTTTATATAAAAAATCTTGTGCTGGATTTAAGATGTGTTTTTATAAATAAGACTACAAAGGAACTTTTTTTCATATATCAGCCTTTAATAAGCAGAGCTTCAGCTAATGACATCTTTGCCTTTATTTCTGACTTATTATATTCCACAGTGTTTCTCCTGGAGGTAGACACCTCCTTTGTATCAGAAATAATAGCTATTTTGAAGGGAATGAACACATTCATTTCTGATGAGCTGGAGGCTTATATATCAAAGGCTTGTCCTAGCGTTTATTCTATCCTTCCAAGGCAGAGAGCTGGAAAAAGCGGTTTCATAACCAACGATCCTTTAGAATATGAGAAGCATTATAATAGAAAGTCATCGGAGGATAGATATGGAGGAGAAGGAACTGCCTTGTTAGATGAAGAGGAGGGTACTACTCTCCTGGAAGAGGAAGGCACCTCCCTTTTGTCCGAAGATTATGGAACGGTATTATTAGCTGAAGAAGTGATGGTATACCCTTATCTAATCAGGATTAAAAATGAGGAAAAAATAGTTATAGACAAAGAAAGCTTCAAAATAGGTAAGGATAGAAATATTGTTGATTACTGTATAGAAGATAACAATGCAGTGAGCAGAAATCACGCTCACATCCTCATCAGAAATGGCGGTTATTTTATTTATGATAATAATTCCACTAATAAGACTTACATTGATGAAGAAATAGTGCCAGCCTATAGCGAGGTGGAAATACACCCCGGCAGCCGATTAAGACTGGGCAATGAAGAATTCGATTTTTTTATATGAAGGTGAGAATATGAAGTTTACTGCTTTAGTTGAAACGGATGTAGGAAATATAAAGAAAACAAATCAGGACAGCACCTTAATAAAGCTTGCCTCCACCATAGATGGCCGTAATATTCTCTTAGCAGTGCTTTGTGATGGTATGGGAGGTCTCCAAAAAGGAGAGCTGGCCAGTGCTACCGCTGTAAGATATTTTTCAACATGGTTTGATAAAGAACTGCCCTACCAGCTTAAAAGCTTTAATTGGGAAACTCTATCAGAAGCCTGGAAGAGGCTCATTGAAAAATTAAATACCGTAATACTCCGTTATGGAGAAAAAAGCAATACTACTTTAGGTACAACCCTTACAGCTCTTCTCTTCATTGATGACAGCTATATGATAGCCCATGTAGGAGACACCAGAGCCTATGAGATTCATCATGACCTTAGGCAGCTTACAGAGGATCACACCTATGTAGCCAGAGAAGTAAAGCGAGGGAACATGACTCTTGAGGAGGCAAGAAAAAGCCCCAGGAGAAATGTGCTCCTTCAATGCGTTGGTGCTTCTAAGAAGGTAGTTCCGGAAGTGATTTTTGGAAAGCTTGAAAGAGGGACAAACTACCTGCTCTGCTCTGATGGATTTAGAAATGAAATAACCTCCGAAGAAATATTTAATCACTTAAAGCCTGGAGCAGGGGTAACGAAGGAGGAGAGCAAAAGTCATTTAAGGCATTTGATGAATATTGCTAAAGAGAGAAGAGAAAGGGATAACCTAACAGCAATATTGATTAAAGTAGAATGAAGGTGAGAAATTGACTTCAATAGGCTCAGCCATTGATAAGAAATATGAAATACTAAAAAAAATAGGGCAAGGTGGAATGTCCGTGGTATATCTGGCCATGGACAAAAGGCTTAATAAGCAATGGGCTATTAAAGAAATAAAAAAAGAAGGCAGCGGAAGAAATAATGAGATTATCGTTCAAAGCTTGCTAGCCGAGGCAAAACTCATGAAAAAGCTGGATCATCCTTCACTCCCCAGAATTGTGGATATTATAGATAACGGTGAAACTATATATGTAGTTATGGATTATATAGAAGGGGAGCCTTTAGACCGTATAGTAAATGAATATGGTTCCCAGCCACAGGAAAGGGTCATTGACTGGGCGAAGCAGCTCTGTGATGTCCTTCAGTATCTCCATTCTCAAAAGCCGCCGATCATATATAGAGATATGAAGCCAGCTAATGTGATGCTGAAACCGGAGGGTAATCTAAAGGTTATAGACTTTGGAATTGCAAGGGAGTATAAGGAAGAAAACTTGGCAGATACCGTGAGCCTTGGAACAAAGGGCTACGCAGCTCCTGAACAGTTTGGAGGAAAAGGGCAGACCGATGCAAGAACGGATATATACTGCTTGGGGGTAACTCTATACCATTTGATAACCGGTCAAAATCCCAGTGAGCCTCCCTATGAACTCTACCCTATAAGGCAGTGGAATCCTAACCTCTCCGGAGGCCTTGAGAGAATAATTGAAAAATGTACCCAGTTAAATCCTGAGGATAGATACCAAAGCTGTGCAGAGCTGCTTTATGACTTAGAGCATTATGAAAAGGTGGATGGTGAATATAAGAAGAAGCTGAAGGATAAACTCAAGGTCTTTATAATATCCTCCTCCTTATGCCTCTTGATGCTCACCACAGGCTTTACAGGAAAGTTTCTCGCTGCTAGGGAGAAAAATAATAACTATCTAAATAAGATAAATATCTCAGCTTCTACTGATTATGAAACGAAAATAAACACCTACAAGGAAGCTATCACACTGATAGGCAGCGACCCAAGAGCTTATCATATGCTTTTGGAGGCCTATAAGGCTAATAATACCTTCGGGGATAAGGAAAGCAATGAATTTACTGCATTATACAACGCAAATAAGAGTTCCTTTGTCTCTTCGGAGATAGATAACTTAAATATAAAATATGACATAGGAACTACGTACTTTTATCTCTATTCCGGAGGGGATAATTCATTTAGAAGCAGGATATTAAAAGCTTACCCTTATTTTGCTGAGATATATGAGGCTGATAATCAGAACTTTAAATATAATTCTATGGCGGAAAGCTACTATATTATAGGAAACTTCTACTCTCAATATGTGGTAAATCCCACCAGCGTAAAAGAACCTGCCGAGGAGGCTTATGAGTCTCTTTTGGAGTCTCTCCTCATATGTATAGATAATGTAGAGGAATATACCTATGATGATGCAGCTTATATAAAGCTCATTATGTATCAGGAAATAATGAATCTGTTAAATGACCATAGAAGAGGCTTTGCTCTGACAGGAGTAGAGAAGGCAAAGGTTGAAGGTATACTCACTAAAGCACAGGAAGAGTCTAAGTCCTTATTTGTTACTCAGAGTACATCTGTGAATATTCAAGCTAATATTAATCGCATCTATCCAGGATATATAGAGGCTTTAAACCGTTCTTATATCAATGCGAAGGAAAGGAGATAACCATGCAGGGAACCTACGAAACCATTTCTACAATCTCTTTTGCCTTATCCTTATTATTTTTTATTCTATCCTTATTCTTCTTTCTAAAATTTGATATCTGGAAGGTTATAGGTGACCTATCTGGAAGAACAGCTAAGAAGTCCATAGAAAGGATCAAAGCCTCCGGTGAAGCAGCTAGTGTAAAAAAGAAGGACAGCTTACCTTTATTTTTTTCTAAAGGAAGGATAAGTGAGGCTATAGGAAATCTGGCAGGAGATAAAAAGTACCATGGAATATCCAGAGGTTTTGGAGTCAATAAGGACACTGTATATACAGGAGGAACAAATATCACTGAGGATTTACCTGATGAAAACTCTACAGAAATTCTGCAGGAAGCTTCCGGAGGGGATGGCATAGCTACTGAAATATTGACTCCTGAAAAAGAGGTGGATAGAACCCCTGTTGAAATTAAGCTTTTAGAGGAAATAATTATAATCCATACAAAGGATGTCATAGAGTAACAATAAACTTCCAAGGGGGATAATTATGAAGGTTAAAAAGAGAAAATTTGCTAGACGAGGAATTTCTAGATTTTTGATAATGATATTTATGGCTACCCTGGTAATTAACGACCTTGCTCCCATAATAGCAGGAGCAGAAGAGGTTATCGATTCTTTTACTGTTGCCATTAAAGATGAAAGGCACCATGGGGCTAAGATTATCTTTACTGATGAGAATAATAAGGATAAGGTTATTTCTGCCTCCGTAGATAAAGAAGGTAAGGCGGTATTTAATAATCTTTTAAGCACTAATACTACCTATAGACTTCAGGTTACAGGAGTTGCGGGCTATGAATACTCTGCTGAAAAGGTAGATTTGAAGCTTTATCCTAATAAAACCATGGAAATTAATATGGTGCCCATAGAAGAAAAAAAATTCACAATAACTATTAATCAGCCTGAACACGGGAAAATCCTTAGAGCTGATAATAAAGAGATTGAAGCTAATAAAATAACTCTTCTTCAGGGAGAATCAATTACACTTTCCGTAGCTACTAATAAGGGCTTCCAGCTTAAGGAAGTGAAGATTAATGGAAAAACCGCAGCTGTTAATGAAAATGGGAATTTTACTATATCCAATTTACAAGAAGACATTACTGTAGAAGCTTCCTTTAATGATTTGCTTCCTCCGGATTTAGGTAAGATTACCGTATCTAAGGAATCTGAATGGGCTAATGAAAAGTTTATAAACTATGAAGCTAATGATAATGATAAGGTTAAGGCGGTTTATTATTCTTATGAACCAAATCTGAAAGCTTCTGACTTAGAAAGTAATCTGGGAAAGACGGTGTGGATTGCTGGTAATCCAATAAGGGCTGATAAGAATGGAAATATATATATTTATGCTGTGGATAATGCAGACCATGTAACAATGAAGGAAATAACCATCAGCAAAATAGATACTAAAGCTCCCAAGATAGGAGATATATCTCAAAAGGAAACCGGAAAGCTTTGGTATAAAAAGATAACCTACAGCTTTAACATTGAGGAAACGGAAAGCGGTATAGCTAAGGTATATTATGCTTCTCGTAAGGATGCGGACACAGGTGCTGAAATCAAGGTGGTAGATGGTAAATATACCTTTGAGGTTTCAAAAAATCAAGAATGGTATATCTTTGCAATAGATTATGCCGGAAATAAAACTATAACTTCAAAGACAACCAGCAACATAGATACTAAGGCTCCGGTTATATCAGATCTTCAGTCCTCAAAAGAATGGGATGCCAAAAAGAATATAGTTACCTTCCAGGTTAGTGAAGAAAACACCTTGGATAAGGTTTATTATTCTACCTTAGATAAATATGTGGAAGGTTCAGAAAACCTAATAGAGCTTAAGGGTAAAGAAGGAAAGTATTCCTTTGAGTCTCTGGAAAATGGTAAGTACTATATATTTGCAGTGGATCAGGCTGGAAATGTGGGAAAAGCTTCTGTAGAGATTGACCATATAGACAATAAGAGCCCTGAAATTAAAAAGGTTGAAAAGAGCACTAAAAGAGAATGGGACAACAGCAGCATTATAGTTTATATCACTGCAGAGGATAGTCAATCTGGAGTTTCAAAGGTATTCTACTCCACTAAATACCAAAGCTATGAAGAGGCTCAGGATAAGAAGGGACTCATTGAAGCTGTATATGAAAATGGAAGATACAAGATAGAGGTGCCGGAAGGAGAATTTAATGGAAGATACTATATTTGGGCAGTGGACTCTGTGAACAGGGTTTCTGAAGCCTCATCTATAGAAATAAAGATTGATAGGACTCCTCCATCAGATCTCAAGCTGACTTAT
This sequence comes from Clostridium polynesiense, assembly GCF_000820705.1. GTDB lineage: Bacteria > Bacillota > Clostridia > Clostridiales > Clostridiaceae > Clostridium_AA > Clostridium_AA polynesiense. The sequence continues at coordinate 34,036 of NZ_CCXI01000153.1, forward strand.
GTAGAAGATAAGGATAAGGGTTTTATTAAAAAGTTTCTCAATTTTATTAGTTTTGGTCTCTTATATAAAGATAAGATTCATATAATCATGGAAGCAAAGGATGCCAGAGAGACCTTTGACAGCGGCTTAGCCTATTATGAATATCAGATGGTTCCTGAAGGTGAGGAGCTTTTAGAGGATAGATGGGTTAAGGTGGATTCACAAGAAAATAAGGTGGAAGAAAAAATACCCTACAAAGAATTTACCGGAAAGATATATTTCAGAGCCTGGGACAAGGCTGGAAATAGTACTGAGGCGGTAACGGATAAGGATGGAACTCCGGTAGTAATTGATAAAGAAACTAGTTTATATGCTCCTACAGTAAATACCAATGGCTATGAAGAAGGAGTGTGGACAAATTCTCCTGTGGTGATTTCTTTAAAAGATGCAGCAACCCTTTCCGGTGTTGATTATTATGAATACAGGGTTGACTATACAGACCCTGCTAAGGAAGATACGGTGTGGGCAAGGCTTCCTGATACGGATGGACTTCTCCCACATATGGATGGAGGAACCATAAGTAATAAGATTACTTTAAATGAAGACTTTAATGGAAGGCTCTACTTCCGCGCTGTTTCTAATAATATGAATACAAGTCCTGAAACCAAAGGAACTGAAGTAAAACTTCAAAGATCTCTTCCAGAAAATTCAAACTTAACCATTAAAGAGGCTAATGGAAAGAATGGCTGGTATGTGGAAAGTTATCCCTCAATTACAATAGAAGAGCCTGTAACAGGAGAGTTTTCACCTTCTGTTTCAGCTTACTACAAGCTTTGGAATGAAACTAAGCAGGAGAGTGATGAATCTGCAGATGCAGTGCTCTTTGATGGAAAAAATAATCCGGTTATTAAAGAGGATGGAATTTATAAGCTTAAGCTTTGGACTGTAGATGAGGCTGGAAATCCCTCCAGTGACAGCTCCATGGTAATAAAAGAAATTAAGGTGGATATTACAGCGCCGGATAGCTTGAATATTGAGGTTCTGGATAAATCTATCCTGCCAAAGGATAGCAATAGTATTTCCTACAGCCTATTCTATGATAAGGAAATTAAGGTGAAGATGTCTGCAAACACTGATATAAGCGGCTTGAAAGCCTTAACCTACCAAAAGGTAAAAGGTCCTCAGGAATATGATAAAGAGAAGGGGAGATGGCTGACCTATGATGGTGAAGAAGGTATAACTATAGTACCTAATGATAAGTTTGTAATTTATCTTAAGGCAGAGGATATGGCTGGTAACACCACTATTGTGAATAGTGAAGGCGTCATTGTGGATAATAAGCCGCCAACTGGGGAAAATTACGCTCCTGATATTATCATAACCCCAGAAGCAGCTAACAAAAATGGCTATCACAATAAAGATGTTAAGGTTCAGATTCTTGCTGCTGACCCTAAATATATAGGCAGCACTCCTGACAGCAAAAATGGATTTTATTCTGGCCTTGCAAAGCTGTCCTATAGAATTTTATCTGAGGATAGTGTCACTAAGGAAGAAATCCTGATTTTAGAAGGAAATGGTTCCGAAGTAATAAAAGATGAAGCTGGTCTTATACAAAGCTTTAAAGGTTCTATTGTAATTGACAGCAAGGAAAATAACAGCAATGGAGTTGTGGTGGAGGTTACAGCTATAGATAAGGCTGGCAATGTCACAATTACCAGAACTCCTGTGGGAGCTATTAAAATTGATACCACTGCTCCTAAGATAGATGTTTCCTACAATAATAACAGTGCTGATTCACAAAACTTCTTTAAAGAAGACCGTACAGCAACCATTACCATTACAGAACGTAATTTTAATAATGATGATGTGAAGATACAGGTTACTAACAGCGATGGAGAAATTCCTTCGGTAACTAACTGGGAGAAGATAAGCGGCAGCGGCAATGGCAATGGAGATAACACCCTCTATAGAGCTACCTTAAGCTTTAAAGCTGATGGAGATTACACCTTTAAGATAGAATACACAGACCTAGCTGATAACAAGGCCGGTGCTGTTAACTATTCTGAAGGTACCGTATATCCTGAAGAATTTACCATAGACAAAACCCTTCCAAAGGTTACTGTTACCTATGACAACAACATTGTAAGGAATGGTAAGTATTTTAATAAAGGAAGAACAGCTACTATAACCGTAGAGGAGCATAACTTCACTGCTGACAGAACCAGTTATACTGTTACAGCCATGAAAAATGGAGCACCTATAACTAATCCTGCCCTTTCCGGCTGGAGCAAAAATGGAGATATATATACAGCAACGCTGAGCTTTTCTCAGGATGGAGATTATACCTTTGATTTTAAGCTTTCCGATATGGCAGGGAATGAAGCTCAAGGAGTTAATTATGGAGCCTCAGCAGCCTCTAAGGATTTTGTGGTGGATACCACCATAGATGCTCCTATTATAAAAGGGGTTTCTAATGGAAGTGCCTATAAGGCTCAGGTAATTCCGGAGACTGAATTATCGGATTTAAACTTTGAGGGTTATAAATTACAGCTGCTCCGCACCAGAAGAGGAGAAATCAATGCAGATGTTACTAAGGAATTCTTAAAGGAGCTGAATACTACCACCCAGGGTGCTTACGGAATACATGACACCTTCAGGGAGATTAAAGAAAATGATGGGATATACACCCTTACTGCAACGGTTATGGATAAGGCAGGAAATGAAGAAAGCACCAAGGTGACCTTTTCAGTAAACAGATTTGGTTCTGTGTATGTATATAATGATTATCTATCAAAGCTTCAGGATTCTTACGTTCAAAAGGTAAAAGAGGATATAGTTATCACTGAATTCAATCCTAATAAGCTTCTGGAGGGCTCCGCAAAGGTAGAGATAACCTTAGATGGTAAGCCCTTAGGGGAGATAAAGTATGGAGTTTCTCCTGTGGTCAATCACTCAGCACCTATTGGAAGCAGCGGCTGGTATCAGTATGACTACTCTATAGCAGCCTCCAATTTTGAAAGAGATGGAATCTATAAGGTTGTAGTTTCCTCAGAGGATGAGGCAGGAAATAAGCCTGAAACCATAAACTATGATGGAGGAGAGGTATTATTCAGAGTTGATACCACAAGTCCGGAAATTTCCAGTATAAGGGGGCTTCATTCAAAATATTATAATGCAGAAACCCTTAAGGTTGACTTTGATATATTTGATTCTATTGGACTAAAGGAAGCCAGGGTATATGTATCAGGAAAAGAGGCTGCGGTATTTAATAATTTTGAGAATCTAACTAACTTTACCGGTACCTTTGAAATAGGTGAGGGTATGAATCAACAGATAAAGATAGTTGTCCTGGATTTAGCAGGTAACATTACTGATACCTCACAGAATGGCTTTAAACCAGGGTTTGTATTTGAGAACAATATAACCGTATCCACTAATGCATTAATAAGGTTGTATGCAAATAAACCTTTATTTGGATCTAGCATTGCAGGAGCACTGGCCCTATTTGCCGGAGTAGGCTTCTTCATATTAAAAAGAAGAGGTAAGGTTACAAAAATAAAGAAATAATTAGTTTTTCAGCAGATATCCTGCAGGAGATTCTCCTGCAGGGGCAGCTGAAGAATTATTTATCAGAATTTATATGGGGCATGGATAGAAATTGTGATAAGTAATTCTAAGAAATTTTGCAGGAGGTAAAGGAATTGAATTCATTAATTGAAAGTGGAACACTGGTGGAAAAGCCTTGTGGCTCAAATTTTGCTTATTTATTAAATGATAACAGCAGCTTTATGTCTACAGAATATAAGGTGCTTCATAATCAAGGAAATGCCTTTGTTAAGTGTATGAAAATGAGCTGCAACGGAAAAGTGGAGCTGTATTATCTTACAAATGGACAAAAATCTCTTATTGCATGCTCCCTGCTCTTGATACTGATAGCTTTCCCAC
>NZ_CCXI01000154.1 GCF_000820705.1 Clostridium polynesiense
GGAGCTGTATTATCTTACAAATGGACAAAAATCTCTTATTGCAATGCTCCCTGCTCTTGATACTGATAGCTTTCTCACTATTATAAGGAACCTGCTTTCAAAGATAATTGATGCTAAAAATAATGGGTTTTTATCCTGTGAAAATATTGATATATCTTTTGAAAAGGTATTTGTAGACCCGGCTACCTTTAAGGTGAGCCTGGTATATATCCCCATAGGGTCCCGACTTTTTGCAGATTATTTTGCTTTTGAAAATCAACTAAGGACAAGCATCATTAAATTGATTAATAGTATGGAGTCACTGTCCTCTTCAAAAACCATGGAGTTGGCTGCAGATCTTTCAAGCGGTGTACTTTCACTTGAAGCTATTTATAGCAGAATGAAAAGTGGAGCAGCACAGAGAGGAGCCTCTGGGAATAAAAAACTTACTATAATTTCAATAAACGCACCGTTACATGTGGAATTAGAGGTTATTAAAGACAGATATGTAATAGGGAAGAATGTATCCGGTGTGGATGGTGCAATCACCTTCAATAAGGCTATCAGCCGGATTCACTGTCAGATTGACAGGAGTGATGGAGCATATACCATTACGGATTTAGGCAGTTCCAATGGTACCTTTGTCAATAAGGTAAGACTGGCGGCAAACCGGCCTCATCCCTTAAAAAATGGAGATGTGATTAGACTAGCCAACAGCGATTTTCAGGTATCAATTAGGTAAGGAAGGTGAACAGGATGAGAAGACTAAGAATAATAATTGCAGATACTGATGAAAACTATATGCTTCCGCTGCAGCAGAAGTTTGCTGAGGAATTCTTTGAAAAGATAGATCTGGAAATAATTAGCGATGAAAAGTATTTTAGAGAGCTATTTTCAATTCCTCAGAAGGCAGAAATACTTATAATTTCTGAGGAGCTGTACGACCAAAGCTTAAGCAGACATAATATAAGCAATGTATTTGTAATGATGGAGCAGTATGAAGAAGGAAACACAGATGATCTAAGCATCCATCGTCTTTTTAAATATACCAGCATCAGGGAATTATTTAATGAAATTACAGGAAAGAGCTCAGAGGTTTTAAACCTTAAGGATGGTGTTAAGAAAGAGCCTGAAATTGTCCTTATATGCTCTGCTTCCGGCGGCACCGGTAAAACCACCGTTGCTCTTGGAATCAGTTCATGCCTTACCAAGCTTTATAAAAAAGTGCTGTATATAGGTGCAGACAGGCTGCAGACCTTCCAGAGAATGCTGGATAATCCAAGTACAATTGCTGCAGCAGATGTCTATTCTAAGCTTGCAAATCCGGGGAGGTCCCTTTATGAAGATATAAAGCATGTGATTCGTAAAGAAGAATTTAGCTATCTGCCACCCTTTAAAGCAGCTTTAATGTCTTTAGGCTTAAAGTATTCTATATATGAAAAGATTGCCCACTCAGCAAAGAAGTCCAGGGATTACGATTATATAGTAATTGATGCTGATGTGACCTTCGACGAAGACAAGGCTCAGCTTTTTAACATTGCTGATAAGGTGGTTGTGGTAACGGAGCAGACAGCAGCTTCTGTATTTGCTACCAACCTACTTGTATCCAATATTAATGGAGTGAGCAGTGAGAAATATATATTTGTATGTAACAATTTTGATAAAGAAAAGTATAATGCTTTAATTTCTCCTAACAGTTCTATGAAATTTACGGTGAACGATTATATTGAGAATTACAACGAGTATGATGGTATGAAGTGCAATGACCTGGCAAAGGTTAATGGAATGCAGAAAGCAGCTTTTCTCATATTATAGGAGGCAATTTTTATGGAAAGAGAAACAGCAATTATAACCTTTAAAATTCTAAAAAGAAATTTTGAGACTGACCTGGAGGTGCCCTTAGGCATTACTGCTAATGAATTAGTTATTGCGCTGAATATTGCCTATAACCTTGATATTGATATTTCAAATATTAAGAACTGCTATTTGAAGGCAGAAAACCCTATTGCACTGCTTAGAGGCAATAAGACCTTAGCTGACTTTGGGTTATGGAATGGAAGCGTTATAAATTACACTGAATAGGAGTACAGTGCGGTGGAAAGTAGATATAAGATAATAATTTCAAATAAAAATATATATAAAGAGATTGAACTGACCTCTGATATGAAGGAAGTTAAGGTTGGTACAAACCTTGACTGTGATATTCGTTTAAGAAAAGAGCTTTTTTTCGGACCTATTGAATTAGTATTTGTAAAAAACGGAGATGGCTGGTCCGTACTTTGTTCCGATAATCTGTATCTTAATCTTGGCGATGTACGGAAATTGATGACTAAAACCTTAAGCCATGGTGATTCCTTTGAGGTTAAGTATCAGGATTTTAATAATGAGGTTTTCAATATTGATTTTCTCATTGATTTTGATAACGGTAAAAGGAAGTATGACAGAGTGATAGATATCAGTAATTCCTCCGTGATAACCATAGGTACTGCTTCCTCTAATAATATTGTCATAAGCAGTGAATTTGTGAAGAAGGATGCTATAGCCCTTGAGCATAAGGATAAGAGGCTGAAACTCATAATTAAATCAACCACTTATGGTGTTTATCATAATGGAAATAAAGCCTCTGATAAGGAGGTAATTGACAGCGGAGATTTTTTCTCAATTTCAGATTTCTTTTTCTACTACAAGGAGGGAAAGCTCTGGACAGAGGTTAGAAAGGGTTTAAGTATTAAAGGACTAAGCTATATTGATTCAATAACAAAAGAATCCTATCCGAAGTTTAATAGAAGTACAAGAGTGAAAACTGTAATTGACGATGAGAAGATTGAAGTTTTAGATCCTCCATCAAAGCCTAAAAAGCCTAAGAATAATCTATTCACCAGATTGCTTTCCTCCATGGGAATGCTTATTGCAGCAGGTTTTATGTGGTTTATGGGCGGCACCACTATGATTATTTTCAGCGGTATTACCGGTGGTATAGCAATTTTAACCACAATCATCAGTGTAAGAGATAATAATAAAGAATTCAAAAAAGACTCTGCTGACCGTATTGAGAAGTATAATGCTTACATTGCCAAAAAGAGAAGAGAAATTGAGGAGAACAGAGCTAAAGAGCATGAGGATTTAGAAAAAATATATATATCTCAGGAAATTGAAAAAGAGAGGATTTTAGAATTTTCTTCAGATTTATTTGACCGCATGAGCGGCGATGAAGATTTCTTATCCCTGTACCTGGGGACCGGAGCAGTGGAGGCTAAGAGAGCAGTTAATTATAAAAAGCAGGAACGGCTGGAGGTGGAAGATGAGCTTCAGCAGATTCCGGAGCTAATCAGTGAAGAGTATAAATATATACCTGATGCTCCCGTTATATGTGATCTTAAGTCAGTAAATGCCGTAGCTGTGGTGGGTGAAGAAAAATTCCGCTTTGAAATGTTTAAGAATATGGTGATAGATATTGCAGCACGCCAATATTATTCTGATGTGAAGATGGTCTTTGTATCAGATAAAGAGCATAAAGAGGATATTTACTGGCTCCGAATGCTTCCCCATGTTTATTCTGAGGAAGCCTCCGGAAGAACTCTCGTATGGGATGATGAAAGTAAGAATCTTGTCTTTGAGTATCTCTATAAGGAGCTTACAGAAAGAGAACAAAGCAAGTCCTTTGACCATCACATTGTTGTATTTTTTTATAAGGAATATGGTTTTAAGAATCATCCTATTTCTAAATTTATTGATAAAGCTAAGGACCTCGGAGTTACCTTCCTCTTCTTCGGCAGAGAAAAGGCTGATATACCCTTTGGCTGTGGATATATCATAAACCTTCTTCATAAGGAGAGGGGAGTCCTCACCAATGTAGAGGACCAAAGGGATGCCAGAGAATTTGTATATCCAAGGATAAGCAATGAGATTGCCCGTGACATCGTTAGGATTCTTGCACCGGTATATACTGAGGAAATCTCCCTGGAAAGCTCCCTTACTAAGAATATTTCCCTTTTTGAGCTTTTAAATATAATTTCTGTAGATGACATGGATTTGAAAAATAACTGGAATAGCTCTCAAGTATATAATTCAATGTCGGCACCTATTGGTGTTTCTAAAGCCGGAGTAGTAAGCTTAGACCTTCACGATAAGGCTCATGGTCCCCATGGCTTGGTTGCCGGTACCACAGGAGCTGGTAAGTCTGAAATACTTCAGACCTACATTTTGTCTATGGCTGCCCTCTATCACCCTTATGAAGTTGCCTTTGTTATTATCGACTTCAAGGGAGGGGGAATGGTTAATCAGTTCAGGGATTTACCCCATTTACTTGGTGCAATTACCAATATTGACGGTAAAGCAATTAATCGGTCCTTAAAATCCATTAAGGCAGAACTTACTAAGCGTCAAAGACTTTTTGCTGAAGCTGATGTGAACCATATTGACAGGTACATTAGAAAATATAAAGCTGGTGAAGCAGCTGTGCCCCTTCCTCATCTTATAATAGTTGTGGACGAGTTTGCTGAATTAAAGGCTGAACAGCCGGAGTTTATGAAGGAACTTATTTCCACTGCTCGTATTGGACGAAGCTTAGGTGTTCATTTGATCCTTGCCACTCAGAAGCCCTCCGGTCAGGTTAATGAACAGATTTGGAGTAACTCCAGATTTAAGCTCTGCCTTAAGGTGCAAAGCAAGGAAGACAGTAATGAAGTGCTTAAATCTCCTCTTGCAGCAGAAATTAAAGAGCCCGGCAGAGCATACCTGCAGGTGGGCAACAATGAAATTTTTGAGCTTTTCCAATCTGCTTATAGCGGTGCTTCTGAAAAGGGTGATGAGGCAAATGTAAAAGAATTTACTATTTATAGCTACTCTGAAGCTGGTAAGCGAGTTCCACTTTATGTGCAGAAGAAGAAAAAGAACAGCGAGGACAATACTACCCAGCTGGATGCAATAGTAAGATATGTAAGAGAGTTCTGTGAGGATAACCGTTTATATAAATTGCCGGATATCTGTCTGCCGCCCTTATCTGAAAATATAAATTACCCTGAGATACAAAAGGGGATTAATGAAAGCGGTGTTCAGGTTCAATTAGGGGTTTACGATGATCCGGAAAATCAATATCAGGGTGTTTACTCCGTGGATATTGAAAGCAACAATATAATGATCATTGGTTCTTCTCAAAGCGGAAAAACCAATCTTCTTCAAAATATAGTAAGGAGTATAGCTTCAAAGTATTCTCCTGCTGAAGCATCCATTTACATCGTAGACTTTGCTTCTATGGTATTAAAGAACTTTGAGAATCTCAGCAATGTTGGAGGAGTGGTTTGTCCCTCAGAGGATGAAAAGCTTAAGAACCTATTTAAGCTCCTGTATTCTGAGGTGGAAAGCAGAAAGGAAAAGCTTATATCCCTCGGTGTTAGCTCTTATTCAGCTTATAAAGAAGCTGGAGGAACAGACATACCTCTTATGGTACTTATCATCGATAATTTGACTGCCTTAAAGGAAATGTATTTCAAGGATGATGATGATGAGCTTCTCAATTTATGCAGGGAAGGGCTTTCTGTAGGTATCAGCATTGTTATAGCTAATTCTCACACAGCGGGTATTGGCTACAGATACTTATCAAACTTCTCTACGAGGATTGCCATGTACTCTAATGATTCTAATGAATATAGCGCATTGTTTGATCACTGCAGTGAACGAATAGATAACATTCCTGGCAGAGCTATTATCAAAGTGGAGAATAGGCATCTTGAATGTCAGGCGTATTTGGCCTTTAAAGGTGAAAAAGAAATTGATAGGGTTAAAGAAATTAAAGAATATATTACTTTGATTAATGGTAAGCACAAAAATATCACTGCACGAAACATACCTCTCATTCCTGCTTCACTTACAGATGCCTATGTCAGTGAACAATTTAGCAGCCATATGCAGAATAAATTTAACGTTGTTATGGGGCTGGATTATGGCACTGTTACTCCTTTGTCTGTGGACTTTGCAGCATTAGGAATCCTTGCTGTTACCGGTAGAGAGAAGTCAGGTAAGCACAACTGGATTAAATATTCCATAGGGATGCTGGAAAGCCAGTACCCTGGGGAGAGCAAGGTATATATCATTGATGGCATAAGCAAAAAGCTGTCTTCTCTCAAGAAGAAGGACAACGTTGAAGCCTATTCAATTGTTTCTGAAGATGCTGTTACTATTATTAAAAATGTTGAGGTGCAGCTTAAAGACCGATATGATGCTTTGCTTGCAGGAAAGGATGAGGTTTTATCTGCTTCAGAGCTTTTGATGGTTGTGATTAATAATCAAGATTCACTTATAGCTATCAGTAATGATATGGATGCCCTTACAGCATATAAAAATATCCTTGGCCGTTATAAGAATATGAACGTCTGCATTATAGTAGCTGGGGTGGAAAATGCGAATATTCCTTATAGTGCCCCGGAAATTTTGAAAAATATTCGTGATGGTCGTCATTTATTATACTTTGACGATATGGCTAATATGAAAATTTTTGATATTCCTCTTGCAATGATAAGGAATTTCAAGAAGCCTATAGAGCTTGGAGATTGCTATTACATCAAGGAGAATAATTGTACAAAGATTAAAACTCCTCTATGTATAAGGGAGTCTAGGACAAGTTAATTGAGATTTATAGGCAAGTTAGTTAATGTTATTAAAAATTTGGGTATTAAGTGTACCGTATAACCACGGCTTATACCCAAAAAATTAATTATGGTAATTATGCTTGGTAAACCAAGTAAAATTATAAAAATATCCAAGGAGGAATTGTTTATGGCAAACCAAATTAGAATCACCCCAGATCAAATGAGGGAGAGAGCAGCTCAGTATAGAACTGAAGCTGGTACTGTTAATGGAGTAATTAACAAGATGGATTCTCTTCTCCAGATGCTTCAGGGAGAATGGGAAGGGGCAGCAAGTGAATCCTATGCAGCTCGTTATCAGGAATTAAAGCCTGGTTTTGTCAAGGCAGAAGAGCTCATCCGTGAAATAGCAGCAGCCCTGGATTCTACTGCGAAGATCGTAGAAGAAACTGACAACAGCATAGCAAATCAGTTTAGGGGTTAAATTCTATTATTGGTGCCCCTTCGCTTTAAGGCTGAGGGGCGCTGATAATAATTTATGGAGATGACATTATGGTAAATAGAAAAATTAAAATTGAATTGAATAACGAGATTTATGACAAGGATAGTGTCTTTGCCTCCATAGCACTTGGTGGCGGCTTTATAACAAAGGATTTCCTTATAGATAATGAGATAACTTTTGCCGGGAGCTATGCCTTTTATAACATTCTATTTCAGTATTGGCGTCTTACCTGCAGTCACGGTGGAATTAGGTATGATGTTTTAAGAGGAAAATCCATTATATCTTTTAGTGAAGAGAAGAGAGAATATATTGAAAAGCTAAAGTATATTTTAAAAAAGCTTTTTTATGATGAATATAATCAGCAGGACTTTGAAGAGGCAAAAAATATCTCCAAGGATACTTTTGAAAGGAGATATAAATCCGGTAAATTTAGAGGCAAGCTGAAGATCTTTGAGTTTTCTGATTTAAATAAAAAATTTGAGCTTAGAGAATTGATAAATGATATAGAAAGAATTGACTTTGATACCTTTATAAGCTGTGCTAAAACACTTCTTGTACCAGGTAATATTTATTTATATATAAACGGTGCTGTTCACGAAGCGGAATTAATATATGATGCAGTGGAATCAGTGCTGCCAGGAAGGAACCATTCCGTTGAAGTGAAAAACAATTACTACGATCCATATTTAAAGCAGGATGCACATCTTTTAAATCTTGCCAGGGAAAATTTTAGCTTAAGTGCTGTAACCTTTGATTTTTTACATCCAGGGGTTACGAATTTCACAAAGCAGGTTATACTGGATTTCAAGGCTGCCTATTTACCTTATTCTAATGTAGATATATATGTAGATTCCCTGGATGCTAATATTATTTTTGAAAATGAAACTCTGCAGCCGGTAAAGCCTTTAATCTATGAAGAAATTTTAAAGGAGCAGTTTCAGTTACTTAAGAAAAAAATTTTACAAAGGTATTTTACGCTGCTTAAAAAATACCCTGAGCTTTTTACGATGATGGGAGCTGACATGATGGTTAATGATATATCCCTGGCACAATACATAAGTTTTATTGGTTCTTGTACCTATGAGCTGTACTGTGAACTATGTGAGAAATCACATTTTAAGATAACAGAAGCACAGGTTGTTTTGAAAAAGGAGGCGGTGGAGTTTGTCTAAGGTGTATCTCAGTCCTGCAGAATTCCAGGAACAGATTGATAGCTTTGAATCTGGAGCAGATAAGATTAAGAAGCTGAAGTATAATTTAGAGGCCCAGGGGCTGAAGCTGAAAAGCATTGACAAATATATGGAATGTATTGAAGAGTTTAATAAAACCGTTGCCTTATTTGGTGAAATGCTTGATTTGGATACGCAGAGCATGAAGCTGATTAAAGGGAAATGGATGAATACAGACGGTGAAATAGCAGCAAAAACACTTAAGGATCTTATCTTTAAGTAGAATGATTAAGGAGAATGAATATGGCTTCAAAAGGTGATTTGTTTTTAGATAATAATAAGGTAAACAGCTTATATGAAAAAACTAAAAGTTATGAAGCAACTGTCTTAGAAGCATTATACAATCAGTATAAAAATACTTATAAGCTATCACTTTCAAACCATTTTAGAGGCGATGCTGCAGATGCTTTTAAAAATATATAGCTGATGGTGCGATAAATATTATTACTGGAATGATGGATGTCTCTTCAGAAATTACATCAATAGCACAGGTACTTACTGAGACCTTCTCACAGTATGAAAGCACCCAGGATGGTAGGGTTTCCGAAAAGGCGTTAGATCATATAGGTAAGACACTGAAGTCTAAAGAGTCAACCTTTAGTGGTGCAGAAAGTGAACTTAATGCAGCACTAAAGCAGGCAGAAAAATATATTTCAGTAAAAGCACTGAATCTGGACAGCGTTCATAGCAGCTACGAAAAGACAAATAAGGCTTTAACGAAGATTAGAGAAGATTTGTATGCAGCTGATGATGATGCACTTAAAAATGCCCAGGAGTTATTGGAGAGAATAACAGCTTTTAAAACCTTGATTAAGAATACCATGGGCCACTGCTACAGCGATGATGGTAAGTTAAACACCGATAATATAGGGAATGTGAAATCTCAGCCCTGGTACACAAAGTCCTCTAATTTAGCACTTCATCTTATGCTTCAGGAGGATCCCTTTTCCTATAGTGCCGGTGAGGTAACTGTTTCTGAAGATCAATGGGCCGCTGGACTTGCTTCCGATGTTTATGCTTATGGAGGCTATTCTTTCTTAGAAGCATCCTACGAAGCAGGAGTTGAAGATGGAGCGGCTTTTGCAAAAGGGAAGGCTGCAGCTGCAGCGGCCAATGGTCATGCTCAGTTTACTGATTATCTTAAATTAGGAGCTTCCGCCAAAGTACTTTATGGAGAGGGTGAGGCAAAAGCAGGTTTTTCAGAGGAATATGTAGGCTTCAATGTGGCTGGAGGGGCAGGAGTGATAAATGCAAAAGGTTCCGCGGTCCTTGGCTCAGAGAAATTAAATGTCGCTGTAAACGGCGAGGCTAAGGTGTTAAGTGCCGATGGAAAAGCAGCCTTTGCCTTTGAAAAAGATGGACAATTTGCTCTTGGAGTTGATGCCTCTGCCACCGCAGCAGAAGCTTCAGCGGGTATTGGAACTACTATTTTGTCTTATTCAGACAATAACACCCAAAAGGATCTCTTTGGTTTTGGAGTAGCAGCGGATGCTGGGGTAAGTGCTGACTTTGCTATATATGCGGAAAGTCAAACCGCAATTGAGACTGATATAATAAATATAAATGCCACTTCCCTTAAGGTAAAGGCTCAGGCCCTGCTTGGATTTGAAGTTAATGTTACTGTTCCGACGCCTTATATAAATTGGTAGTGGTAAGTAGGGGGGAATTAATAATGCTTTGGATGTTTACATTAGTGTTATCGCTGTTATGTACCTTCTTGAATCCTTATGTTGGTTTATTTGGAATTTCTACAATTGTTCAGTTTATTATATATCTTTCCTTTGATATTAATGTAAATAAACGATTAGAAATTAGCCAATTTGGATCAGGAGAGCAATCTCACTATACAAGGAATTTAAAAAAATCAGGAAAAGGTATATCCAATGTTTGGTGTGCTTCTTCTGTAATTCTTTTTATAACATATACTATAATGAGCATTGGTGTATGGGCATTAGCCTCTGGTAAATTAACTTCAGCTGCTACTATTATGATGCCTTTCAATGTGATTCCGGAGGATAAAATTGAGGTTTATAGTGCAGTGCTGCTTATTGCCGGAATATTCTTTAATCTGTTAACCACTGTCTTAGTATTTATAAGACGGAATCAGCTTTTGAAGAGAGAATTCCATAGCAGCAATAATGAATATATGGAGGCTTATGATGGAGAAAGAAATTAGCTTTCATGTAGGTATGCCGTCAGTATTCTGCTGGATTTCAGCTAATATTTTTGGTGTACTTAATCAGTATATTTCATGGTGGGCAGTGTTTTTAAATATGTTCCAGGTTCTTTCTGCTTTGATTATTGCTATTATGATAATGTCAATGAAGAAAATTGCAGAAGGGACTGGACCTGCAGCTCATAACGCTAATTTTTTTCTTACTAATATAGTGCGTGGAAGAAAATATAATAACTTACTGGTTTTCTGTCTTTGGGTGATGGCGATACTTATAGTACTTGTATACATAGGGATTATTTTTACCTTAGGTAATTTCCCATTTTCCCAGGCAAATATTAATTTTGATACGATTACAATGATATTAACCATTGTATTTACAATATTAACAGCTTACTTCCTTACTCTTTCTGTAAGGAAAATTGGTAAGCAGAGATAGGAGGGTAGTTATGGCAACTTTAGATGATTTGAAATCTTCTTTGGCGGAAATAAAATCTCAGTTAAAGGATAAGGAAAAAGAAAGGAAACGCTATCTTGCCATCGCTTCTGATATAGATGCAGTTTACGAAAGACTTGCAGAGGATAAAAAAATCATGAAGGGCTATAGAGATAGTGTAAAAGACTTCTCAAAAGAAAGCTATGATGATTTTAAAGGCAATCTATATAAAAACTCATACCAAAATAGTGTCAGTGACTTAGTTGAAAATTACAATGAGGTAATTAGCAACATTGATGCTAATATGGATGCCTTAAACCTGGAAAAAGCAAACTATGAAAACAAAGCATCAAGGTGCTATGGCCTGATTGGGTCTTTTGAATCAGCTGTTAACTCTCTTGTTCATAGAATTGAAAATTGGGTTAACTAATATAGGAGGTTGTATTATGGCTATCAAGGTTATGGTGGCGAAGGCTCATCAGGGACAATTGACAGATCCAGACATAAAAAAAGAATATGAGAGCGTGTATAAGGCTATAAATAATGTTCACATTGACTACCAGGAGGATACTGTAAATTTTGTATTCCTGAAAGGCATCTACAATCATAAAGAAAGAAAAATGGTTACAGCGTGTCTTTTTGTAAACAAGATGGATAAGCCCCTTAAAGAGCTCCATGGCGACCTGAATATGAAATTTAATAACAAAAATGCATTAATTGCTAAAGCTACCCTGGATTTCGATGAAAGTTTTATGGGTAAGCTTCCTGCGGACAATGGATTACTCGTCCACCTCAATATTCCCGTAAAAGGCCTGAAGCAGGATGAGGAATTTACTATTGAAGATATCAGCGGAAGCTTTGATGGCGTTAAAGTAACATATGATGAATAAAATATTGTTTAAGTATAACTTCAAAACTGCCAAGTGAAATTTGATTTGGCAGTTTTGATGAATATACAAAAGTTGTATTAAAATAGTACAAGTTCAATCTACTATATTAATGATAGTCAGTGTGTGAAAGTTAAAAAGCGAATAGCGCCCATAGAGGAGGTGGAATATGAGCATAGTTTCGTATTTAGAATCAAAAAAGCAAACCTATATGACTCAAATAGTTAACGCTCGAAGTCAGATTAAGAAATGCGAGAGAAGCTATGATTCGCTAAGTATATTCAAGTCTACTGTGACGAAGTCTCAAGAGGATTTTCATACTATAAACTCCAATAAGTCAAAAATCTTATCTGATGTTGTAAATGTGAAGAAAAATAGCATTACAGCAGAAAGGTATTATGGAGGGATGCACAATATTTTATCTGGTATAGGTCCTAAGGTTGTTGGAGTTGTGTATGCTGCGTTGTTAGCGTCTATTTCAGTAAAATTACGGAACTATAGGAACAAGATTGATTTTTATGAAGGTAAGATTGATGATTACCAGCGGAAAATTGCAGATTTGGAACGTCAGATCGAGGAAGCAAATAAGACAGATGAGTTATCTAAATGGATAATGAGAGGGGGGCTGTAAATGAGGGTTGATATAATATGTGCTGAGGATGAAATGTCTATGGCTGCAAATAATATTATGGGATATGCTGATTTTCTATCGAGAAGTATAGAATCCTATATAGCAATTCTTGCTGAAGTACAGGAAAAGGGCATCAAAGATGATTTAGTATCTTCAAGGCTGTCTGCCATTGCCTCATCGCTAATGCCTGTTAAGACTTCTATATTTAATGAATGTCAAGCTATAGCAGTTGACATTAAGGATAATATTGCAGGTGTTGAAGCGGTTGATAATTTCAACTTTCCTGCAGACTTGACGTCCAAGCTCTCATCCCTTGTTGCTCAGTTTTTATAAATGAGGTGAAGAAATGGCTGGTTCAGTAGAAATTAGAGTGAATATATTAGAATTGGAGAAAAGCGAAAAGAAGCTGGCTGCTTTATCAAAAAGCATTGCAGGAAGGAAGGTTAAAGTGACCTTTTCATCTTCAAAAGGAGCTGCTGCTGATAGTATTGTTGCTGCAGCAGAACAGTTAAATGAAATTGGTACTGTATTGGCTGATTTGATTAAAAAAACTGAAACTGCTGTCACCAATACAATAATTTCGTTTACAGATGCAGATGGGCAGATTGCAAAATGGTTCTATGGATCGGAGGGTTTATATGAAGAGGAAAAATAGTATAGGAATTTTAATTGTCATAATTCTTACAATGATAGGAGTGTGGGGTTGTTCAATGGATAATAAACCTTTATCAAAAGACAATACCGATTCGGGTATTACCCTTAATGAAAGACAAAAAGAAATACTTTCTAAAAATGATTTGCCTACCGAGTATAATAAATTAAACTCATCCCAAAAAGATGCCATTGTTGCTATTGAAGAAATGTTACAAGCTGTAGAAAAGAAATATGGGATGGAATTTGCTTATTCAGGGTATATTGCTGAAAATGTTTTAGAAAAAGAACAATTGCGAGCTTATCCTGCTTCAGGGGATAAAGCTACAGATAGCTTTACGGTAACCCGAATTGAAAGAAATGGAGAAATTGTTTATAAGGATGATTATATCAATCATGCTGTAAGCCACTTGTTCAGTTCGTATATTGAAGGGTTTGTAAAAAAGGAGATGAAAATTGATGCTGTGAAGGTTTTTTCCGAAATTACAGCAACATCGCTGGAAGCTGTTCCAGAAGATTTCTCAAAGTTTCATGGGAGTGTTGAGTCAAATAACAGTCTATTCATTGATAGTAAGGAGCTTTCTGAAGACCAATTATCAAGCTTTATTAATAAGTATGAAAAGTGGATGAAGGAACACCAGCTTTTTGGAAGCACTCAAATTATACTGCTGAAGCCGGATATTTTGATACGCTTAACAAAGTATAATTTTACAGATTATCTCTTTGAGAAATACTATCTTCGTAGAGAATTTTCTTATTTGAATAAGTAATATATTTTTATATGAGGTGATTGTGTGTTTCTTACAGATAATGAATTAGGTATGATAGAACAATTATGCTACCTAAATAATGATGTGGCTGAAACTGCAGGGGTTACTGCTTTTAATGGTATTAAAAGTATACAACAGGGTATGACCATTGAAGAAATCTTAGCCAGTTTTAATGAAGAAAGCCTTAATAGGCTTGAAGGGCATACTGCTGAGATAGGCGGTGCTTATGCAAGCGGTGCTGAATGGGCAAGTATAATTAGATATTTGAAATCCAGCGATTTAAGAAAGTTAGTCTTATATGAAACAATGACAAGCTCCGATAAAACAACATTAGCGTTGTGTTTCGCAGAAAAAGGGAAGAGCTCAGAGGCTATTGTTGCATTTAAAGGGACATCAGGCGGAGCTGAATGGATAGATAACGTTGAGGGGTTGAATGCTTCAGATACAAAAAGCCAAAAAGAAGCGCTGGATTTTATTGAGAGTATCCCCTTTGACAAGGTAACCGTTACCGGTCACTCAAAAGGGGGTAATAAGGCTATGTTTGTGACTATTGCTTCTGACAAGGTTGACAGATGTGTGGCTTACGATGGTCAGGGTTTTTCCCAGGAATTTATTGATAAATACTGGGCTGAAATAGGGGTAAGAGGAAAAAAAATTACGAACTATTCACTTTCCACGGATTATGTTCATGTATTGCTCTTCCCGGTTCCCAATTCAAATCAAGTCTATTGCCAAGGTTTTGGGGTTGAAAATATTAAGCATCATCACAGTCCAAATTCTTTATTTGTGACAGATGAAAAGGGGAATTTGATTCTTGATGAGAATGGCATACCTCAAATTGTAATTATTGAAGAGGATCCATCCATGGTGATGTTGCACGATTTTACCACCTTCATTATCAATAACGCAGATGGCAATGAAAAGGGTGAGATGGTTTATTTTGTTTCTCAGCTGTTGGCAATGGTATTCGGTGAATCGAATAGCGGTGCAGATAAAATAAGAGACTATGTTCTTTCTAATCCTGACAAGCTAGCAATGATAATTGCTTACTTGGTAAAATACATGGAAAAATATAATTTGAATGCAGAAGATATTGATAAGCTTCTGGAAGTACTTGGTTTAAATTCGCTGAACGAATTAATTAACCTTGGGGGTTTTGACTTACTTGGTCTTCATGTGGATGTGAATTTAAATTTAGCTAACATAATAAACTATATCAAAGAACAATTAACGGATAAAAACGATGATAGGCTTCTAAAAAATTTACTGCTGCCCACGCTCAAAGCAATGTTTGCCGGAGACTATCATATAGATGTCACTGATTTTTGGGAAAAGATCAACAGCAAGGTTAAAACCATTAATACATCCGGGGGAACAGCTAATGCAATTGCTAGGACGGGGAAAATTCGAAATTTTTCATTAAATGTTTATGATACCTTGATGGATGTAATTTCTCGAATTGAGAATATGTCATTTTCTCCTGTTTCTTCTTGGAGCAGTTATTCAGGAGAAGAATGGTATTCACCACTGTTTATTGGAGTTGCCATTAAAGGTATAAGTGCGTACTTTTCTAGGGTGACAGAAACGAATGAAAGATGCAAATCGAAGATAGATACAGTTTTCAATAATGTTAGACAAGTTGACTCTACCAGTGCCTCTCGAATTACAAATCGTTGCCAGCGTCTTAGGAGTATATATACTAACCTTTCAGATATAGCCGAAAACATTGGCTAAGAAATAATTATAATTAGAGGATAAGAAAAATGAAGAAAAGAATAGTAACCTTAGTTCTGTTGATTTTATTTGCATTATTTTATGGATGTAATAATAAACCTGTTAACGGGAATAAACCGAATACAGATGAGAAATTATATACCATTACAATACCTGAATCCTATTACACCTATACTGGGACAGATCCCTCAGAGGATTCTAAAACAAGTAAAGAACTAGGTGATGCTTATTGCACTGATGCAATTGTTAGTGGTAAAAATTTAATTATAAAAGTAACCGATACACAAAGAAAAAACCTAATTAAAAGGAATA
This sequence comes from Clostridium polynesiense, assembly GCF_000820705.1. Taxonomy (GTDB): domain Bacteria; phylum Bacillota; class Clostridia; order Clostridiales; family Clostridiaceae; genus Clostridium_AA; species Clostridium_AA polynesiense. The sequence goes on from NZ_CCXI01000154.1 coordinate 15,889, forward strand.
ATGATTATATAGATAAATTAGTAGGCCAATTGCTTGATATAAACTCAAAGTATAAATATACTGGTGACGACGAGTACAAAGAGTTATTCTTTTATATAGATGAAAATCTTCCTGCAAATGTTCATCTGAAGACGATTTATGGCACAGCTATAGGTTATGGTTTAAACTATATATTAGAAAATAACTCAACTGATTGGTCAGTTCATTTGACCATATATAATTACCATACAGGAAAAAAGGTGGCAGAAGGTAATTTGCCTCAAGATACAATCTCTTATGGAGCAGAGGAGTGGAAGAAGAGCTACGATTAACAGAAAAAGTCTATCAGCTAATCCTTCAATGGGAATCGAAATTAGTGAGGAGTAAAGATTTATGGATAAAAAGACTTTAGCTTCTTTGTCCAAATTTATTTTAGGAATTATCCTAATTGGTTCAGTTTTAGTATTATCCGGCTGTGATAGTATCATTAAAGAGATAGGGGAGGCTTTCTCCAGACCTTCTGAAAGAGAAAAAGTAGAGATTGTTCTTACTGAAAGACAAAAGCAAATTCTATATGACAGCGGCTTATCCACTGATTATGATTCATTGCTTCAATCTCAAAAGAGTGCAATTATTGCTATTGAAGAAATGCTGCAAGCTGTAGAAAAGAAATATGGGATGGAATTTGCTTACTCTGGGTATACAGATGCAACTCCTTTAGAAAATGAAACATTATGGGCATACCCAAAAGGTGGAGATCCATCAACTGACTCCTTTTCAGTGCAGCGTAGTGAAAAAATGGTAAAACTGAGTATTTTGATAATTATATAATGGTAGCACTTGTTCCTATGTATTCATCCTATATAGCCAAGTTTCCAAAAGAACAGTTAGGAGAAAAAAATGTGAAGGTGGTTTCTGAAATAACATATACAAATCTACAATCTATGCCAAAAGATATGGAGGAGTTAGAAAATTCCGTTGAAGGCGGAAGTTCTATACTTATAGATGGAGAGTTTGTATCAGAAGAAGATTTTCATGCTTTTCGTGAAAATTATCTAAAATGGCTTGAAGAGCACGGACTTTATGGTGAATATCAAATCGCTTTGTTAAAAGGCGGATATTTGAAATATGTCAATAAATATAACTATACTCGCTATACAACTGATGAATATAGTCATTATAGTGAATTCCATTATGTCAAGCGACAAAACAGATAAATCACTGCTTATTAGGGCGGCTGTAGCTTACAAAGAGCTGGGTGATCTTACTGCACTGATGTATATGTCCAAATGATGCATAAAATAATGATATGCATATATAAGTGCATAATATTATTTTATGCATTTATATATGCATAACTATTGAATTTGGTATTAATTTCATGTAAAATAAAATAAAAACCCTGGAGGTATATTTATGCTTTTTTTCTTTTCTTATGATCCCTATATTGCCATTATCGGAGATATAAAAAAATCTAAAAAACTTGAATATAGAAAAACTGTACAGGAAAGTTTAAAGGAAGCGCTGGATAACATTAATAACAAGTTTCAGCAGGACATCTCGTCAAAGTTTATTATTACCTTGGGAGATGAATTTCAGGGACTTTTGTCCTCAGGGAATAATGTTATGGATATTATTGAGGAAATCCGGAGAGATATGTACCCTGTAGAAATAAGATTTGGTATAGGGGTAGGGGCTATAACAACCTCTATAGATTCAGAAAGGGCTATAGGAGCAGATGGACCGGCGTATTATCTTGCAAGAAAGGCTGTTGAGCTTTTGAAGGAAAATGAGCAGAAAAATAAAACCTCTGCAGCAGATATAAGGATAGAAACAGATGGAGACAATGATGCTGCAGCTGCTATGCTTAATACCATTTTATCCCTCCTTACTGTTATAAAAAGAAGCTGGACGGACAGGCAGAGAGAAATAATCTGGGATGTAATGAGGCATCAGGATGGGCAGGTTAAGAGTGCTGAAAGACTGAATATAGCTCAGTCATCGGTACAGAGAGGATTAACAAAAGGAAATTATTATGCTTATAAAGAGGCTACAGATACTATAAATGAGATATTAAAAGAGATAAGGAGAAAAGATGTTTAAAGAATATTTTGTATTGCTTCTTTTAGTGCATGTTCTTGGTGATTATTATTTTCAAACAAGCTTTATGGCCAGAAAAAAGGATAAAAGTGTAAAATGGGTGTTTATACATTTTATCTGCTTTTGGCTGACTACGGTGATTATAATGGTGCCGCTCCTCTTTTGGAAAGTGCTTTTCATAGGAACAATCTATGCAGCAATACATGGAGTTATTGATCTTTTGAAATATTACTATATTAAAAATCAGAAGGGATTATCAATTATAAAGGACAGGAACTTATTCCTTTTGGACCAAATGATACATATGATTTCTCTGGTTGTGATTTCATATATACTTACTGTGAACTATCCACCTATATATGTTGATTATTATCACATATCAATTAATCTGAAAATACAAGACTTCTTTCATATTATAGGAATACCTGTAATGACCTTTGTTTCATGGGTCACCGCATTATTATTGATTACCAAGCCTGCTAATATTACCATTTCAAAGCTATTAGCTGCCTACAGGCCCGATAATAAAGACGAGGAAAGCAAAAAGGATAAGAATGCAGGAAGATTTATAGGTACCATGGAGAGAATACTTATTTTAATATTTATATCCATAGGACAATATTCTGCTATAGGCTTGGTGCTAACCGCCAAATCCATAGCCCGCTATGACAGGATTTCAAAGGAAAGAGATTTTGCGGAATATTATTTGCTGGGAACCCTTATAAGCACGGCCTTTGTCATTGTTGCAGGTTTTTTGATTTAGTGAGAGATTGATTGGGATAGGCTATAGTGATAAGCATTTTTAGGCATGAAGTTCTCTTGTAGGACTTCATGCCTTTATTACAACCTGATAATTACTGCAGAAAACAGCATCTGCAGTAATTTTTATTTTTTCTGGTGATTATCTGCTTTATTCATAACCTAACTGTTATCCATTTATCCTTTATAGCTTGGACTCCCTGCCTTCTTATAACTCTTGGGACCTTCTTCATTTCTATAAGGAAGGGATATGGCAAATATTATGAAAAAGCATATTATTGCAATTATAAAGGGCAGTTTGTAATAGAAGCTGTAGGTAATGCCTGCAACAACTCCACCTATAATCCATCCCAGAGATTTCATGGTGTTGTAAAACCCAAGTACATTGAAGCTGTTGTCCTTGCTGGTGGTGAGCATAGCCTGGATTAATGGCACATGTAGGGCGTTGAAGGCAACGAATATAAAGTTAAATAGCATAAACAAAACTACATTATCGAATAAAATCGCAAGAATAAGATTTACTGCGCATCCTAAGAATATGTATATAAGGCTTTTTCTGATTATCCCCTTCTTTTCTATATAAATACATATAGTTGAGTTTACAGCCATGGTTATTGCTCCTATTATAGACTTTATTAAGCCATTGGAGGAGGGCTTAAAGTCAAATATATCTTTAATATAATAATTAAAGGTTTGATCATAAGCAGTGGCTGCAATGGTAGAAATTAAAGCAAGGGTTAAGGTAAATACTAAGGATTTACTTATAGATATATTTTTAGAGAGAAAAAAAGCGGGATTGCTTTGGTTAATCATTTCTCTGCAGCGGATTTTAGGACAGGTATCTCTTTTTATGCCTATTATATTAAATGCTACCCCTGCTGCAATCAATGTTATTATTTGAAGATAAAAAGAATATTTAATATCAGAGTTCCCTGCAAAGCCTCCTATAAGATAGCCAAAGGCTGCTGTAATTGCAGTTATACTGGCAAAAAGTGTAATATTCTGAGCTCTGCTTTCCTTTGGTGATATCCTAACTATATAGTTTAATGAAGATACGTTAATTCCTGCGATGAAGCAGCCTCCTATTGATCTTGCGATTATAATATCTAATTCACTGACAGATTTTAAAAACATAAACTGAGAAAAGGAGTATAATATGCAGCATATCATAAAAATAAAGCCTTCATTCCTTTTGTTTGACATATATCCCCAGAATTGGCTGAAAAGAAAACTGGTTAAAGCCATGGAAGCAAAGGCTATACCAAACATATAGCTATTTAAATTCAGTGACTTTATTAAAGTAGGAGTTACAGGATGGGCAAAATTAAATGCTAATCCTTGAATTGCTAAGATAATAAAAAAGTTACGTTCTTTTCTTGACATAATAAACCTCACATCCTGTTATAACAACCATTTAAATGAAATCGTTGTATCATAAACTTGTTATATTAAGAAAAATGTATTGACAAACTTATTATAACAAGTTATGATAAAAATGCAAGGGGTGTTAAAAATGAATGATTTTAAAGTTAACAAAGATAGTTCAGTGCCGATGCATCATCAATTATACAAGTATATAAAAGAATGCATTGAGAAAAATATCTTTAAAGAAGGAGAAGCGCTTCCTTCTGAAAACGAAATGATAAAGCTTTATGAAATTTCACGGGTTACAGTTCGAAGAGCTATAGCAGATTTAGAGCATGACGGATATGTAATGAAAAGAAAAGGTTCAGGCACCATAGTTCAGCATATAAAAAAACAGAGGGAATTATCTACCTTTGCAAGCTTCAGCGGTGATGCAAAAGTTAAAGGTGACAGCCCCGGATCTATTATATTAAAGCTGGAGATAATGGAACCTACTGTTAAGGTAGCTGCCAAGCTTCAGATACCTAGTACCTCAAAGGTTTATTTTTTAAAACGTTTAAGATTGCTTAACGGAAGACTCATCGGAGTTAACGAAACATATATTAGAAGCGATTTGGGTTTTCAAATACAGAATGATGATTTTGATGCAACAACAAGCTTATATGAGTACCTGGAGAACCACGGCATAGAGCTTGGCAGTGCAGATGAATCCATAGAAGCAAAAATGATATCGCCGGAAGTAAAAAAAGAGTTATTCTTAGATGAAAATCAACCGGTGGTCTATAAAGAACGTGTTACCTATGATTGTGACCTGAGGCCCATTGAATTTAGTGAAAACACTTACGTAGCTGACAGCTTTAAATATAATGTTCATATTGTAAATGTAAGAGGTGATAAAAATGAAAAGATATGATTTTCACTCCCATTTAGGAAAGACCAGATCCGGTGATGGAAACAGCGCACATCAGATGGTGAAAGAGTTAAAGGCCTTTGGGATTGAGAAGGTAGGAATAGTAAGCTTATCCGCTGACAGCATGATAGCAAACAATGATATCATCTATGCTGCTATGAAGGAGTATCCGGATTTTGTTGAAGGCTATGCGGATATCGATCCAAAGGATCCTCATGCAATGGACGAAATTCATCGTACTTTAGGAGAAATGAAGATGAATGGAGTTAAATTCATGAGCTGGAAGCATGGATATAATGTTGAAAACTGCCCACAGCTGGATCAGGTTATAGACGAGATATCCAAATACGGGGTTCACATACAGATCCATGGAGGAGCAAGTCCCTTGTGTACTCCAATTGTATGGTTAAAATATGCTAAAAGATATCCTGATACAAATTTTGTTTTCACACATATATGTGGAAGAGAATTTGGTTCAACATGCATAGAAGCTGTTAAAAACATAGAAAACTTCTATGTGGAAACAAGCGCTAATATGGAATACGATATCTTACTAAAAGCAAAAGAGGTGCTGGGAAGCAAGAAAATACTTTTTGGAACAGACTGGCCCTATAAACCTACAAATATCGAAATAGAAAAATTATATCATTTAGGCTTTACTGAAGCAGAACTAGAGGATGTATTTTATAAAAACGCAGAAAAGTTGTGGCAAAGACGCTTATAAAGAATCCTCAGATCTTCTTAAAGAAGGCATGAGGATTCTTTAATATAGAATAAATGTAATTTTAAAAGGAGGACGAGAATTTGAAAGTAACACACGTAAGAATTGATGACAGACTGATTCACGGACAGATAGTAACAGCTTGGATTGCAGCATCCAAGGCTAAAAACATCATAGTTGCTGATGATCGTGCAGCAAAAGACTCTATGCAGCAGATGGTATTGAAGCTTACAGTGCCTGCAGGAATTAATTTAATCATTAAATCTATTGAGGACACAGTTAAATTCCTGGAAACAGATGCAACTGAGGAAAATGCTCTGCTCATAGTAAGAAATGCAGCGTCAGCGCTAGCCTTATTTAATGGGGGATTTAAGGTTTCATCTTTAAATGTCGGCAACATAAGCAACAGTCAATCAACTACAGGAAGAAAACGTTTATTGCCATTCATTTATGTTGAAGATGCAGATGTTCAGAATTTAAGAGCTATTGCAGCCATGGGAATTTCTCTGGATGTAAGAGCTGTACCTAATGATAAGAGCATTGATGGGCTTGAATTAATTAAAAACTTATAAGAAGAGGGGAAAAGATCAGAATGGAAGGATTATTATTTAAAGCAATATTAGTAGCAATATTTACATGGATCACTTTCTTTGACAAATATTGTACTCAGTTCTTTACCTATCGTCCTATTGTAGTAGGACCTATTGTGGGATTATTAATGGGAAATCTTCAGATCGGCCTGGAGGTAGGATGTATCATAGAGCTTATGTTCTTAGGACAGGTGTTTGTAGGTACAGCACTTCCACCGGAGGAAACCTTCTCAACTATTTTAGCATCAGCCTTCGCATGTATTTCTGGTTCAACGGAAATAGCACTGGCAACTGCACTGCCATTAGCAATTTTAGGCCAGATGGGTATGTATTTCCGTAATATGGTATTATGCGTTTGGACACAAAATAGATTAGAAAGAGCAGCAGCAAAAGGAGACCGTAAAGGAATCTGGATGAACTGCCTGATACTGCCAAACCTATTCAATTTAGTATTATTTGCAGTACCTGTATTCCTTGGACTTTACTTTGGAGCTGACGTGGTACAAGCTATTATAAATTCTATTCCTAAAGTTATTATTGATGGTTTAGCTGTAGGTGGTAAGATGATAGGAGCTGTAGGTCTTGCAATCCTTATTAAGTCAATCAATGTTAAGAACATATGGCAGTATTTCCTTGTAGGCTTCTTCTTCTCAAGCTTCTTAAACATAAACCCTATCGGTATAACATTAATCGCAGTAATTTGTGTAGCTATGGCATTTTACAATGAAACCAGATCAGAAGCAGCCAGCGTATAAGGAGGAGAGCTAAAATGAGTGAAAAAAATGATTTAAGAAGGCTGAGCAAAAAAGATCTTCTAAAAATGTACATTTATTCTCAAGCGTTTGTAAGCGGATTTAACTATTCAAAACAGGAGGCTCCCGGTTTTACCTTTTCAATGATTCCTGTTGTTGAAAAAGTATACGATAATGAGCCGGAAAAAATAGAAGCATATAAAAGACACACAGAATTATTTTTAACCGAGGCGAGATTGTCTCACTTTGTACTTGGTATAACAGCAGCCATGGAGGAAAGAAATGCTGTAGATAAGGACATAGATCCTATTTCCATAAATGCTATTAAGGCTGCATTAATGGGACCTTTAGCAGGTATTGGAGACTCACTGTATCACGGAACTTTAAGACCTATAATGGCAGGTTTGGCTGTATCTTTAGTAATTGGAAGTAACTATACAAGCATGGTTGGACCAGTATTATTCTTATTAGTAATGGCAGTAGTTGGTCAGCTTTTGAGATACTTCGGTATTATGAAGGGTTATCAAAAAGGGGTTGAATTAGTAGAAAAAATCCAATCCGGCGGATTACTTCAGAAGATGACAAGACTTGCCAGCATCGCTGCATATGTAGTTATCGGTGGATTCGTTTATAAGTTCGTTACTATCAAAATACCTTTTGCATACACCGCAGGTGAGACTACCGTTGCTATACAAAGCGTATTGGATGGAATGATACCGGGCTTACTACCATTACTGTATACATTGTTAATGCTATATTTAATGGATAAAAAGAAAATGTCTCCAGTGGTATTAATGCTTGTTACAATGCTGGTTGGAGTTGTAGGATTCGCAGTAGGATTCTTAGGATAATAAATAATAAGAAAGTTGGTTAGGTACATATGGTTATTGATTATCACTGTCATTTGCCTTGGGACAGAGAAAAAGATGAATATTTAGTAGAACAGCTTATAGCTGACATGGATAAAAATAATATAGATATCAGAATGATCTCAGCAATAGACGGCTACTCAATCAAAGAACAAAATGATGCGATGATTTCTGCAGTAAAAAAATATCCTGACAAACTAATAGGCTGTGCAGTAATAAATCCTAAAGAAAGGGATTGTATTGAAGAACTGCATAGAGTAATAGAATCAGGCTGTATAAAAGCGATAGAGCTGGACTCACTTGTACATAACTACTATCCTGAAACAGAACCGTTAATAGACAATATATTAGATATTGCAGAAAAACACAATCTTTTGGTTAATGTGTTCACCGGCTGGGGTCCCAGGACAATGCCTGCTCAATGGGCCTTCTATGCAGAAAGGCATCCTGGTATTAAGATGGTACTTTTGCATATGGGAACCACCGATTTTGGATATGGCTGCGTAGAGCTTGTACCTCAACATGATAATTTGTATGTTGAAACCAGCTGTATGTATGAGTTTCCTATCCTTAGAAAGGCATTTGCCAATATAGATCACTCTAAATTTATATTCGGTACACACTATCCTCATAAGATTACCAAATGCTCTTTAGAGACATTTGATTTATTGAATCTATCACAAGAGTTTAGACAGCAGTTATTTAGTGATAACGCAAAGGAAATTCTAGGTATTTAATATTTGGGGAGTCTTAAGGGCTCCCCCTAAAATTATGGAGGAATTATGGAAAAAGAAGTAGTAAGATCCCTGCTTCCTGAAAGTGTCCAAAGTAAATTTGATGATATTACTTTGAGCAGAGTATTGGGAGCAAACAAGCAAATAAAACTAATGGGAGAAATGATTATAGCAATTGCAGATGATCCTTCAAATACAAAGGATGAAATTGTAAGAAAAACAAAGGCTGTAGCGGAATTCTTTAAATCAACAAGAGGGCAGAACAGCAGAGCAATCTATAATGCATTGAATATCTATATTTTAAACATAGATACTTTATTAAAGCTTGAGGAGGAGGAAGCAAGAAAAACCCTTAAGCAGACAATCCTTTCTTATGAAAAGGAATCAGAAAAAAATACAAATAAACTCATCCAATATACTGTGAGCATGTGTGAAAACATGGATACCATCATGATTTTCGATTATTCAAGCACAGTAAATCAGCTTTTAAAGGATTTAAAGCATCAGCTGACTGTATACATACCTGAAAGCAGAGCTTTAAACGGTGGTAAGCCCTTTGTAAAGGATGCTTTAAAAGCAGGACATAAGGTTAGATTCATTCCTGATACCACACTGATGCATTATTTAAAAGAGTGCCAGGCTGCATTTATGGGAGCTGAAACCATTTATCCAGATGGAACGGTGTTTAATACCATAGGATCTGATTTGGTTGCCGTTGCCTGCAAGTATTTAAATATTCCTTTTTATGCATTAACCCCGCTGATTAAGGTGGATGTAAGACCTGTATATGGCTATAAGAGGCTATCTCCAATGCCTTATGATTATTCAGCACGTTTGGCAGCAGATTGGGATGAAGAGACAAAATCAAAGATTGATTTCAGCGGTATTAAATTAGTATCAATAACTCCGGATTTAATTACTGCAATTATCTGTGAGGAAGGAATTATACCTGCAGAATCAATGTTTGAAACAGCAATAAAATATAATAGAAAGTTGGAAGATCAAAATGGCTGATAAGATGAATTTTCCGGTAGCACTGGCCATGATACAGCCTGAACCCGCTCCCGGAAGTTATAAAAACAATGGACAAAGTATAGATGAAATAATAGAAGCATCAAAAGCAGAGGTTAAAATGCTTAAAGAAAACGGATTTGACGGATACATCATCCAAAACAGAAATGATGCTCCAATTCAGCAGATAGCAAATCCTGAAACCATTTCTTATATGACAAAGCTTGCAGTTGAACTTAAGCGGGAATATCCAGATATGATTCAAGGTATCCTTATAAACTGGGATGGAGTAGCAAGCTTGGCGGTTGCAGATGCGGCAAATTCCGATTTTATCAGAGTAGAACATACCTATACCGGATGTGAGGTAGGTTATGCAGGTTTGATGAAGGCTCAGTGTGTAGATATTTTGAACTTTAAGAAGAGGATAGGGTCTAAAGTTCCTATTTATGCAGATGTTCAGGAAATACATTATGAGCAGCTCTGCGGTAAATCCATCGTTGACAATGCATGGGATACAGTGATGAATGCCTTTGCAGATGGTTTATTTGTTGGAGGACATAGTGCTGAGGAAAGCATTGAGATCATCAAAGCGGTTAGGAAAAAAATAGGAAACGGCATTCCAATCTTCTTAAGCAGCGGAGCAACCGGTGAAAACATAGACAAAATACTTCAGTATTTTGATGGAGTAAGTGTAGGAACATGGGTGAAAAATGGTAACATGAGAAATCCTATTGATCCTGAAAGAGCTAAAATATTTATGGAGGGCGTACACAGAGCCAGAAAGTTGAGGGGTAATAATGATTAATATTATTATAGTAGGTCATGGAAATTTCGGTCCCGGTTTACACAGTGCTCTTCGTCTCTTAAACGGAGACAGTGAAGGTGTAACAAGCTTAGCTTTCTCAGCAGGAGAATCCTTCGAGAAGCTTTGTGAAAAAATCAATGCTGAAGTTAGCAAAAATGGTGATTCAGAAACTATTATCCTCACTGATATCCCTGGAGGCTCACCTTTTAAGGCAGCAGCTATGGCAGCTTTCGGAAACCACAATGTAAAAGCAATAACAGGTACTAACTTCCCTTTACTCCTTGAATTAGAATTAGGGAAAGCCTTTGCAGAGGATGCAGAATCTCTGATTAATTCAGCACTTAATAATGCAAAGGAAACAATGTATCAAGTACAGCTAAATCCTGCACATTAAAATAAAATTAATAATAATTAAAGGTAAAGGACGCTCATCTCGTCCTTTATTTTTATAAGTTTTTTGAATAATAGAAACTTTGAAAGAGCTTATATCAACAGTCCCTTCTTTTAAGCTTATCTTACTTCATTGAAGTATTAAATTTTATCCATATAGATATGATAGATTACGATAAATAGAATGATTTAAAGATTTAATTCCAATATATTGATTATAAGGAATAAAATATATGATATTATTAATTTATCAGCTTAATAGATGCTTATAACTATGTAATATAAGCGTAATCAAAGATGTAAAACTAGAAAGGCGGGATTCATTTGAAAAAACAAATAACATTAAAATATGCAATCCTTCAGGGTAATTACTGGATGATTTTTTGTTCTGTGGTAGTTTATGCATCGGTTTTTCTGCTTTCAAAAGAATTTTCCGCCAGTGAAATAGGTATCCTTATAGCGTGGGCAAATGTTTTTTCTGTGGTACTTCAGCCTGTAATAGCAGACTTTGCAGATAAATCCAAAAAAATAACCCTTCAGAAATTATCTGCTTTAATAGCAGCAGGGGGATTAGTTCCTCTTGTTATTTTACTTTTTATACCCAATGTAAAGGTTGCTGTGGCAGGTTTGTTTGCTATAGTAATCACCGCTGCAGGAGTTTTAATGCCTCTTATAAATAGTATAAGCGTATATTATGAAAATAAAGGATATAATGTAAACTATGGACTTGCTAGGGGTATAGGATCTCTTTCCTTTGCAGTGCTTTCATATATACTTGGCTACCTTATAAAGATAAAGGGAGAAAATATAGTTTTAATTGCTGCCTTAACTTTATATGCTCTTATTATTTTAGTTCTTATAATGTTTAAGATGAATACAGGAGAAGAGGCTCACGAAAATAATGAAAATATCTCCTCCAACAAAGGAAAGAATTTTTTTAGGCAATATAAAAGATTTACCCTTATGCTTATTGGTGTGGTTTGCCTTTTTGCCTTTCATAACATGATAAATACATATCTTGTACAGATAATGGCTCACGTAGGAGGAGACAGTGAGGATATGGGAAAGTCCATAGCTATTGCTGCCATGTGTGAGCTTCCTGCTATGTTTTTGTTTTCCAAAGTTGTAAGAAAGATTAGTGCAGATAGGCTTCTGAAGATTTCTGGTGTATTTTTTACTATAAAATCTGTGGCTTTTTATTTTGCCGGAAGCGTGATGATGATACATGTAAGCCAGCTTCTTCAGGCCTTATCCTTTGCCCTTTATATCCCTGCTTCAGTGTACTACGCCAATGAGGTAATGAAGGAGGAGCATAAAATTAAAGGACAGGCTCTTTTAACTGCGGCCCTTACAGCAGGAGGAGTGGTAGGTAATCTTTTAGGAGGCTATATTATAGATTACAGAGGAGTATCTATGATGCTTTTGTGGTGCATTTTATTTTCTGTGAGCGGGATGTTTATATTTTTTGTGACCGCAGAGGGAGAACCTAGAGCAGAGGTCGGAAGTCAGAAGTGAGAGGTGAGATGGGAGAGAGCAGAAATGAGGGGTCAGAGGTCAGATGTCGGAAGGGAGAGAAAATAATTGAGAATTATGGATGAGAGGGCATTTAATATGTCCTCTTTATTTATTTCAGCTGAAGAGGAAAATTAATTTTAAGGTGAATTTTATTTCCCATGAAGAAAGGTGGATTTTAATGAAAATGATGAAACGTTTCGGTTGAATGTATTGTAATTAATAGATACAAAATATAATTAAATATATTTAATCAAGTTTCTGTATACTAATAAAATAACAAATGTAAACATTTACTGAACATATAAGTAAGTTTATTGAAAGCTGAAAATCCATATGGTAATATAACCCTATTAAAAGGAATAAACTGCTTTTTTAGTGAAACGTTTCTATAAAATTTAAGGAGGGTCTTTCATGAAAAATAAAATAACTAAACTGCTGCCGATTTTTTTAGCTGGTGCTGTTTTCCTTGGTGGATGTAGTTCTAATACGGGTAAAAAGGGAGGAGCAGCTTCCGGAGACAAAACCATTACAGTATGGGCAATGGGTACTGAAGGAGAATTATTGGACAAGCTAACTCCTGACTTTGAAAAGTCAAATCCAGGTATGAAGGTTGATGTTCAGGCGATACCTTGGGATCAAGCTCATGATAAGCTTTTAACTGCTGTTGCTTCAGGCAGTGGGCCTGATGTAGTTCAAATGGGAACTTCTTGGGTTACAGAATTTGCTGATGCTGGTGTACTTATGGATTTAACTGATTTAACTAAAGAATATAAAAACTTAAACCCTGATAATTTCTTCGAAAGTTCAATTAAAACAGGATATTACAATGATACATATGTGGGTGTACCTTGGTATGTGGAAACTAGGGTGTTATTTTATAGAACAGATTTACTGGCGGAAGCTGGATATCCTGAAGGACCAAAGACCTGGAAAGAGTTAGAAGAAGCTGCAAAAAAGCTTTCTGATTCCGGTAAAAATAAATATGGAATACTTTTGGATACTAAGGATCAGATGTTTTCTTTAATTTTTGCATGGCAAAATGGTGCAGAACCTCTTTCTAAGGATAATAAGCCTCAGTTTAATTCTTCTAAATACGTAGAGGCTGTAGACTTTGCTACAGGACTTATAAAAGATGGATATGCTCCTGCACAGAGCGATTATGATGCTATTCAGGGATTTAAAGATGGTACTTTTCCAATGTTTATAGGTGGACCTTGGATGATAAACAGTATAAATAAAACTGCTGCAGATTTAGAAGGAAAGTGGAAAGTTAAGGTGCTTCCAGGAAATACAGCTAATACTTCTTATGTAGGAGGTTCTAATCTTTCTATATTTAAATCCACTGATAATGCTAAAGAGGCAGCTGCTTATATTAATTATCTGACAGAAGTTTCTACACAAATGAAATGGCTGGAAACAGCTAATACACTGCCTTCAAGAACTGAGGCCTGGGAACAGGAAGCTTTAAAGAACAATGAGTTGCTTGCACCTTTTGGAGAACAGATGAAGGATTCTAAGTCAGCTCCTGCTATTACTTCTTGGGAAAGTATAGCACAAGAACTCATTTCTGCAATGGAGAAGATTACTGTGACTGGAGCAGATGTAAAAAGTGAGATGGATCAGGTAAATAAAAAAGCGGAAGAACTTTTAAAACAGTAATTTATGCTAAAGTCAGGGAGGCAGAGGGATTTATACCTTAACCCAATGTACTCCCTATACTGCTATGGGATTCTATGAGGTGGTAATAATGAAAAGCTTTTTAAAAAAATTAAATAAGTATAAGTATCCATATTTATTTCTGGCACCTACTATTATTTTACTATTTGTGTTTTCTATTATTCCAATTTTATTAGCATTAGGGATAAGCTTTACAGATATGAATTTAAAGGGCTTGGCTGACTATTCAAATATAGACTTTGTAGGAATAAAAAATTATCTTAAGCTTTTTAATGATAAATCTTTTTTACAGGCATTGTATAACACGGCTTTTTATGTGGTTGTAGGAGTGCCGCTTGTTATAGTATTTTCACTTGGAATAGCAATTCTGCTGAATTATGGTACAAATTTTTTGTTTAGATTTGCCAGAATGCTTTATTATGCTCCTGCAATAACTAATATTGTTGCTGTTGCAGTTATTTGGGGATATTTATATAACAATAGTTATGGACTTTTGAATCAAGTATTAGGATTTTTCGGAGTACCATCGATTCCCTGGCTGCTGAACTCAAAGTGGGCAAAGCTTTCCTTGATTATTTTAGCTGTATGGAAGGCTATAGGAATGAATATGCTTATATTTCTTGCTGCCCTCAAGGGAATACCAAAGTCTTATTATGAAGCAGCAGAAATAGATGGAGCCAACGGATGGCAGAAGCTCATATCCATCACGATACCTCTGCTGAGTTTTTCTGTATTTTTTGTAACTATAACCACGTTAATAGGATGGATACAGTTTTTCGAAGAGCCTATGGTAATGACAAAGGGAGGACCATTAAATTCTACCTTATCCCTGGCGCTTCTCATTTATCAGAATGGATTTAAAAACAGTAATTTTGGATATGCAGCAGCGGGATCCTTTGTACTTTTTGCAATCATCATGATTGCAACAGCTGTACAGTTTAAGACTAAGAAAAAAACTGTAGAATACTAAGGAAAGGGAAAGAAAATGAATGAAAAGAGAAGGAAAATCTATTAAAAAAGCCATTCTCATAGCATTACTCTTGACTGGCGGGATAATTATGGTATGGCCGTTTCTATGGATGATTTTAACCTCATTTAAAACGGAAGCAGAGGCTATGAAAATACCTATAACTTTATTTCCCGAGAATGCCACTGTGGAAAATTATGTAACACTATTTACTAAAATGAAATTTCTTACATACTTAAAAAATACTATGATAATTGTCGTATTCTCCTTTATTGGTCTCTTTATGAATGCCCTGGCTGGATATGCCTTTGCAAAATATGAATTTCCCTTTAAGAAAGGGCTTTTTGTTATAGTACTGGCAACGATGATGATACCATCTCAGATAACAATGATACCGATTTATTTGATTTTAAATATTTTGGGTTTAACAAACACAATGACAGGAATAGTGCTCCCCGGTCTGGTGGGAGCCTTCGGTATATTTTTGTTTAGACAATTTATGGAGAGTATACCTTCAGAGCTTATTGAAGCTTTTCGTATAGATGGTGCAGGTGAATTCAGAACCTTTTTTCAGCTAATTCTGCCTGTTTCAAAGTCATTTTTTGCAGTACAGGGAATAATGACCTTTATAGGGGCATGGAACAGCTTTCTTTGGCCGTTAATTATTGCAAATGATGAAAGATACTATACTCTTTCTGTGGGATTATCCTTATTAAAGGGACAGAATAGTTCGGATTTTGCACTGCAGATGGCAGGAGCAGCTGTTATGGTTGTTCCTATACTTATAATATTTTCCATATTCCAGAAACAAATTATGGAGGGAATAACTATAACGGGAATGAAATAATCAGAAAAAACGGGGGATTATAATGAGTACAATAAAAGATGTTGCAAAACTAGCGGGAGTATCAATATCAACAGTATCTTATGTATTAAATAATAAAGGGGCTATAAGCAGAGAAACAAAGGTTAAAGTATTAGAAGCTGTTAAAGAACTGGATTACAGACCTAATGGACATGCAAGGAACCTAAAGACTAAAAAGAGTAAAATAATAGCTCTTGTACTATATGATTTCGACAGCTTGGTATATAAAGATATTCTGAGAGGTATGAGGGATGTAGCTAAGGCTCAGGGATATGAGGTGATTATAATTGAGAGCGGTAACGGTAAAGATGCAGTTTCAAGAATACTGTCTCAGTCTCTTGTTGATGGAGCTATTATTTTATCTGCCAGTATTGAGGATAAAATGATTGCTGACTTAGCGTCGGATAATTTCCCAATCGTGGTATTAGACAGAAATTTACCTAATGAATATGTTTCCTGTGTTCTTATTGATAATGTAAGGGGAGCTTATCAGGCTGTAGAGCATATGAATAGAAAGGGATTTAAAAGAGTGGGTATTATTACGGGGCCAAAAGATACCTATGACAGTATTAAGCGGCTTGAAGGCTTTAAGAAGGCAGTTAAGGAGCTGGATCTTGAAAATAATCCTTCATGGAACAGCTGCGGTAACTTTCTTGAAGATGGGGGATATAGTGCTATGCTAAGGCTTTTAGAAAGCGGTAATCACGCAGATGCATATTTTTGTGCCAATGATGAAATGGCAATTGGTGCTATAAAGGCCTGCAGAGATAAAGGTTTATCTGTCCCTCAAGATATTGGAATAATAGGCTTCGATGATATCATTATCTGTGAATATATAAGTCCGCAAATTACTACTTTAAGGCGTCCATCCTATGAATCAGGAATGATTGCTGCCAATAATTTAATTCATAGTCTAAAGGGAGAAACTACCAGCAATAAGGTGATTCTAAGTCCTGAGCTTATAATTCGTGAGAGCTGTTAGTATCCCTGAATTAGGAGGATTATAATATGTCGATGAATATAAAAGATATTTTAAATAAAATGACCATTGAAGAAAAGATAGGACAACTTTTGCAGCTTATACCTAGCTTTTATAAAGAAGCTTCTGAAGGAGAGATTACAGGACCTTTGAAAGCTGCAAAGCTTGATGAGAAAATTCTTTGGAATACAGGAAGTGTTTTAGGGATAGCAAATGCTGAGGATATGATTGAAATCCAAAAGAAATACATGGAGAATAACAGGCATAAGATACCTTTGATTTTTATGGCAGATGTAATCCATGGATATAGGACAATCTTTCCTGTACCTCTAGGATTAAGCTGCTCATGGAATATTTCTTTGGTTAAGAAAACAGCAGAAATCGCTGCTAAAGAGGCTGCTTTATCAGGAGTTCAGGTTACCTTTTCTCCTATGGTTGATTTAGTAAGAGATCCCCGCTGGGGAAGGGTTATGGAATCCACAGGAGAAGATACCTATTTAAATAGCCTTTTTGCTAAAGCTATGGTGGAGGGGTATCAGGGAAATTTAAATGAAGAATGTAATATAGCTGCTTGTGTAAAACATTTTGCCGCTTATGGAGCGCCGGAGGGAGGAAGAGAATATAATACCGTAGATATATCCAATAGGAATCTTAGAGAAAATCACCTTCCCGCCTATAAAGCTGGAGTAGATGCAGGAGCGGAAATGGTGATGACTTCCTTTAATATCATTGACGGGGTACCTTCTACCTGTAATTCTAAGCTTTTGAGAGATATCTTAAGATCAGAGTGGGGCTTTGATGGTGTAGTGATATCCGATTGGACATCAGTGGATGAGCTTATAAATCACGGCGTGGCAGAGGATGGCAGGGAAGCTGCAAAAAAAGCCATGGAAGCTGGCGTAGATATAGAAATGATGAGCATCAATTACGTTAATAACCTTAAGTCTCTTATAGAGGATGGAGAAATTTCAGAAAAGCTTATCGATGACGCGGTGCTCAGAATTCTATCGCTAAAAAATAAGCTTGGACTTTTTGAGAATCCCTTCAGAAGCAGCAGCATAAAAGAGTCTGAGGAAACCTGCTGTTGTGAAGAACACTTGAAAATTGCAAGAGAAGCAGCAGGAAGCTCCATGGTGCTTTTAAAGAATGATGGAGTGCTCCCTCTTAATAAAGAGAGAAAAATTGCACTTATAGGACCCTTTGCAGATGAAAAAAATATTCTTGGACCATGGTCTATATATGGAAAACCTGAAGAGACTGTTTCTGTTTTAGAAGGGTTTTTAGAAAAGCTTCCTAAAGAAAGGATTATAAGGGTAAAGGGCTGTGATGTAGCATCACAGGATACCTCACTTTTCAAGGATGCTATAGCGGCAGCAGAAAAGGCAGATGTTATTGTTCTTGCCTTAGGGGAAGAGGAATCCATGAGCGGAGAAGCAGGGAGCAGAGCAGATATAAGGCTTCCAGGTGTACAGGAAAAGTTAATCCATACTCTTTCAAAGCTCAATAAACCTATGGTTATTGTAATGTTCAATGGAAGACCTTTAGAAATTACAGGATGGTATCAAGAGGCATCCGCTATATTAGAGGCTTGGTTCCCGGGTACAGAAGGAGGACATGCTGTGGCGGATATTTTATTTGGAGACAGAAATCCATCAGGACGTTTATCAATGAGTTTTCCCTATTCTGTAGGACAGGTACCTGTATACTATAATCATTTTAATACAGGGAGACCTTATGTGAAGGGGGAAAATTCCAGATATTCATCTAAATACTTAGACATCCCAAATGAACCTTTATACCCCTTCGGATATGGACTTGGATATTCAGAATTTGAGTATTCTGATTTAGAGCTGAGCAGTGAATATATGAGTAAAGGAGAAAGTATAAGGGCTTTCTTGATGCTGAAAAATATAGGAGAAATGGAAGGGATAGAAACGGTTCAGCTTTATCTAAGAGATGTTGCAGCAGATGTGGCAAGACCTGTAAAGGAGCTTAAGGCTTTTAAGCAGATAAGGTTAAAAGCAGGAGAAGAAAAAAGGGTAGAGTTTGAAATTGATGAGGAAATGCTAAAATATCATGACCTTCAAGGAAATTTCAAAGCACAGAAAGGGAAATTTATCCTTAGTGTTGGCGGTGATTCTTCAAAGGTATTATGGAAAAGCTTTAAATTGATTTAGATTGTAAAAACTATTTAAGTATAAGTTAGGAGTTTTACACATGATAAATAATAATATTGAAGTTTTAACTTTAAAGAGTGAAAAGTTAAAATTTGATTTTCTTCCTTCAGGAGATATATATCAAATTTTAATGAAGGATATTTTAGTAAATCAATATGTAGGAAATTCTATTGATGGCTCTATTAATAATATTTTTCTCCGTGTTTATGAAGACGGAAAAAAAAGAACTGCTCCTCTTTTAGGAATTCATTCAAACAGTGTATTTTCTATAGGTGAAGAGGAAGTGGCATATGAGGGCGATTTTCTAGGAGTGAAATATAACATAAACCTTACTCTCAAAGAGGATATATATTTTTATAATATTGAGCTTGATGGAAATGATAAGGAAGTAGATCTGATATATGGACAGGATCTCAGCCTTGCTCAAAAAGCAGGAACCTTAACCAATGAGCTGTATGTGAGTCAATATTTAGGTCATTCTGTATTTAATAAAGATGGAAGCTATATTTTATGTTCCAGACAAAATATGGAGCAGAATGGAAGATACCCTTACAGTCAGATGGGAGCAATAGGAGCAAAAGTTATAAAGTACAGCACTGATGCCATGCAGTTTTTTGGAAAGCAATATAAACTCACCAATGAACCGATTATAATGCAGGAGGACCTTCCGGAAACAATTTATCAGTTTGAAATGGGATACATTGGACTTCAGACGGAAAAACTTTTTCTTAAAGGAAAAAAGAAAGCTGTAACCTTTTATGGATGTATCAAAGAGAATCATGAGACTGCTGTCAGAGAACCGGAATATCAGGAGGAAATAAGCAATTTCTATAAGACTTTTCAAAAGAGAGATGAAAAAAGTTCTCTAATGAGTCAGGAGAAAATAGAAAGGTCTAAGGACTTTGGACTTCCTCTTATTTCTCTGGATTTAGAAAAAGATGATATTGATAAATATTTTCCTGCAAGAAAGCTTTTGGAGGAGAAGGAAGGAAAGCTGTTATCCTTCTTTACAGATAAACATAGTCATGTAGTGCTGAAAGATAAAGAGCTTCTCATGGAGAGGCCTCATGGACATATTATATTAACGGGAATAAACAAAGAGAGAATTAATGAGGAGATTATTGCTTCTACAAACTTTATTTACGGTGTGTTTAATTCTCAGCTGGTTGTAGGGAATACAAGCAGTCACAAGCTCCTATCCGTATCAAGAGGTTTACTTAATATATTTAAAAATTCTGGACAAAGGATATATATAAACCATGAAGGGAGTTATCATCTTTTGGCTCTTCCTTCCCTATATGAGATGGGATTAAATTATAGCCGATGGTTTTACAAACTTTCAGGGGATATAGTGATAGTTACGGTATTTTCTTCAATGGAAGGAACGGATATTACATTAGTCATAGAATCGGAGAAAGGGATTGCTTATGAATTTATAATAACCCAACAGCTGGTTATGGGAGAAATGGAGTTTCAGGAGAATATTATATTGGAAAAGAAAGAAGACTCCATAATGATAATGGCGGATGAGAATAACATTATGAAGAAAGTATACCCTGATAGCTTTTATGAGATGAAGGTAATAGGGACAGAGTTTACCTTAAGCGATGACAGGATTTTTTTTAAAAAGGAAAAATGCTTTAATCCTGCTCTTATGACTATAAAAACAAATGCTGCCAATAAGGTTAAAGTTGTGATTTCAGGATACCTTAAAAGAAAGGAAGATGCAGCTGTTACAGTGCCGGATTTTTTAGAGGAAAGGGATATGTATATTGATTACTATTCAGAGCTTATGAACCACTTCTTCTTAAAAACCAATGAGGAAAATCAGAGCATTAATAAGCTCAATGAGATTCTCTGGTGGTATTCCCATAATGCTATGATACATTTTATCAGTCCCCATGGAATAGAGCAGCCTGGGGGAGCAGCTTGGGGAACTAGGGATGTATGCCAGGGACCCTTTGAATATTTTATGGCCATGGGACATTTTAAGTTAGCCAGAGCGGTAATACTAAGGGTTTATGAAAATCAGTTTTTAGAAAGCGGAGAGTGGCCTCAGTGGTTTATGTTTGATAGCTATAATATAAGGCAATTTGATTCCCATGGAGATGTGGTGTTGTGGCCGTTAAAAATTCTGGGAGAGTATTTGAGGGTAACGGAGGATTTTTCTATATTAGATGAACAGATCCACTATCATAATGATAAAGATGGCAGCAGATCTCTCCATAAAGAAAGTCTATTTAATCATATGAAGGGAGCTTTAAAAAGCATTGAAGATAGATTTATAAAAGGAACGAGTTTAATATCCTATGCCGGAGGTGATTGGGATGACACCCTCCAGCCGATCAGTGATGAGCTGAAAAAATCACTTGTAAGCAGCTGGACTGTAGCTTTAACCTATCAGATATTAAATATCCTAGGAAAGCAATTGAAAAGCTATAACGGTGAAATATCCTCAAAATTATCAAAAATGGCGGAAAATATAAAAGGAGATTTTAATAAGTATCTTATAAGGAATGGAATAATTCCTGGGTTTGTAAGGGTACGGAAGGATGAAAGTCTTGAATATATGCTTCACCCGGAAGATAGGGTTACAGGTATTTCATATAGACTGCTTCCAATGATCAGAAGCATTATAAGCGAGCTGGCAAGTAAAGAACAGGCTGATAAAAACCTAAGGATAATAGATGATAATCTTATGTGTCCTGACGGAGTAAGGCTCATGAGTAATCCGGCTAATTACAAAGGCGGTGTAAGCACTATTTTTAAACGGGCAGAACAGGCTGCAAATGTAGGAAGAGAAATAGGACTTATGTATGTTCATGCTCACATAAGGTACATCGAGGCCATGGCAAAGCTCGGCTTAGGGGAAAGAGGATGGGATGCATTAGAAACTATAAATCCTATACTTATTCAATCTAAAGTGAAAAATGCCGAACTCCGTCAAAGTAACTGCTACTTCAGCAGCTCAGATGCCGACTTTAACAACCGCTATGACTTTCAGGAAAATTATAATGCTGTTAAAGAAGGAGAAATAGGTGTTAAGGGGGGCTGGAGAATATATTCCAGCGGACCGGGAATATATATTAATCAGCTTATAACAAAGCTTTTAGGTGTTCAGATTGGTGAAAAGTCTCTTATTCTATCCCCTACACTTCCTAAAAAGCTTAATGGGATGAGTTTTAATTTTGATATATTTGGTAAAAAATCTTGCTTTAAATATAATATTGGGAAGGAAAAAGGAAGTATATATAAGGTCCTTATAAATGGTTTTGAAATTACCGGAATGGAGCACAGAAATATTTATGGTAAGACTGAAATGTTATTTAAACGAGAAGCTATAGAAAAATATATTGTTCAAGAAAATATAATAGAAATATATATATCATAAGAGTATGAAAATATAAGAATTAAATTATGGTGCAGGATTTTTCTCAGGAGAAATCCTGCACTTTGTGTTAAGCTCTACTGGTCTTTCAGATTTTATGGATAATAAACTAATATGTATACAATAAACCTATATAATTCGTAATGATGCTATACAACATATCTATATAATACACATAAATATGGAAAATAATATAAGAAAATATTATATTTTTATAAATAATCACAAAAACTATGCTGAATTTTGTACAAATTTGCTGAAAAATGCAGTTTAAATCCTGTTGATATATTTTATAATTAAATTGTAAATGTTTACTGAACAAAGTAACAGAAAAAACATAATTACTTTATTTCAGTAAGTATATTACTAATTGAATTAATAAGAGGTGGATGATTTATGAAGAGAAAAACATTCAAGGTTTTATCATTGGTAACTGTTTTTGCTATTTTTATCACTGCTTTAACAGGTTGCGGAAAACAACAGGGAAATGTTGGAGCAAGCTCCGATAAGCCTGTTGAGATCACCTTCTGGCATGTATACTCAGAAAATTTCGGTGCTCCAGTAATCACTGAAATGGTAGATGCCTTTAATAAATCTCAAGATAAGATAGTTGTTAAGGAAGTTTATAATCCTGACATGTATCCCGGATTAATGCAGAATCTTCAGGCAGAAGTGGCATCAGGGAATTCACCATCTATCGTAATGATAGGCTACAACTATTTAAAGTACTTTGCAGCAAACTTTAATTATACAAGTCCTGAAGAAATAGTTAATAAGTATTTCCCAGAGGACAAGGACTATTTGAAAAATACATATTTAGATAATATTTTAAGTCTTGCAAGAGTAGATGATAAGCAGATAGGTATACCTTTCTCCATAAGTACTCCAATAATCTACTACAATGCTGAGCTTTTCAAAAAAGCAGGCTTAGATCCTGACAATCCTCCAAAAACCTGGAATGAAGTAAGAGCTGCAGCTAAGCAGATTACTGAAAAGACAGGTGAATATGGTTTCTACATGCAGGAATATGCAGATAACTGGGCTGTTCAGGGATTACTTGAAGGTAATGGAGCTGAAATACTTTCTAAAGACGGAAAGGCCGCTTTTGCATCTGATAAAGGAGTAGAAGCTTATCAGCTTTTAGCAGACATGGTACTTAAAGATAAGAGTGCTCTTCACATAACTGCAGATGAAGGTATACAAGCCTTCATAAACGGTAAAGTTGGTATGCTTTGCGGAAGCAGTGCAAAGATCGGAACAGTTTCAACAGCAGCTAAGTTTGACTTAAGAGGAGCAGAATTCCCTTTATTTGATGGTCAAGAAAGAAGAATCCCTGCAGGTGGTAACTTCCTTCCAATAATGGCACAAAAGGAAGAAGAGCAGAAGGCTGCTTGGGAGTTCATTAAATTCATAATGCAGCCTGAATGGTTAGCTAAATGGTCAAAAAATACAGGATATCTTCCACCAAGAGAAGATGTAGCTAATGATCCTAATGGTCTTAAAACTTATATAGAAGAAAATCAGCTTATGGGAATAGCCTTTAAGGAAATGAGCGGTATTTATTCATGGGTTGCCTTCCCAGGAGATGTAGGAACTCAGGCAGAACAGCTCTTTGCAGATACCAGAGATAAGATTTTAGATGGCAGCGTTTCCGTTAAAGATGCTTTAACCTCTGCCCAGGATCAGCTTAATAAATTGCTTAAAGAACAATAATTACAATAATAAAAATAAAGAAAGGGCAGGTTTACCTGCCTTTTCATGTAGAAAGGAGAATAATTCCTGATGAAGCACAAAAGATTTAAACAGGAAAAAAGAGAAGCTATTTTAGGCTGGAGCTTTATACTCCCTGCAACTGCAGCCTTTGTGGTGTTTATGTTCTGGCCACTCATTTATACCTTTTACTTAAGCTTTTTTAAATGGAACATGGTGTCACCTAATAAGCAGCAGGTTGGTCTTAAAAATTATATAGATTTGCTGACCTCTCCTCTTACTTATCAGCTGCTTTGGAATACTTTAATCTTTGTAGCTATACTTATATGCTTAAACTTTGTCCTTCCTTATATTCTTGCATATATCAATACCTTTGTGATGAATAAAGGAAAGGGAATATATAAAACACTGCTCTTTATTCCAAGCTTGATTTCTTTGGTGGTAGGAGCTATATCACTGCAGTTTATTTTTAACCCTATATCAGGACCTATAGGTACAATACTTAGAGGCTTTGGAATTACCATGCCCTCATGGTCTAAAACTGCAGGTCTAGTTATTTTGGTTATCAGCCTTGTGGCGGTGCTTAAAGCCTTTGGATATAACTTTTTGGTGCTCCTTTCCGGAATGAGCTCTGTATCTCCTGAGCTTATTGAAGCTGCAAGATTAGAAAAGACACCAAAGAGAAAAATATTTTCAAAGATAGTAATGCCTTTGACATCATCAACAGCTATATATGTACTTATAATAAGTGTAGTTCAAGGTATGCAGTATGTATTTACACCTACAAAGGTTCTTACCCAAGGTGGTCCAAATCATCAAAGCTCCAACATAATTTATGGAGTCTACGAGGAAGCATTTACCTATTATAGCACCGGAAGAGCTTCTGCCCTTTCCATTATGGCTATGCTCATCTTCCTTATACTTTTATTTCTAGAATTCAAATATGTTGAAAGGGGTATATACTATGAAAACTAATAGACATGAATTTATTTATCACTTAATTTTTATGGTTATTGTAGCATTATCTCTTTATCCCATTATATATGCCATTGGTACATCTTTTAAAACCTTAAGTGATGCCTTTAGCAATACTTTATCTGTAATACCCAAGGAGTTTACTTTAGATGCTTATAAAAATGTGCTGGAAAAGATACCTTTGGTGAAGATCACATTAAACACCTTCATCATAGCTACTATAGTTACGGTATTTAAGCTTATAACAGGAGTGTTTGCTGCTTACAGCTTTGCCTTTTTTGAATTCAAAGGCAAGAAAATCATGTATTTTATTCTTATAAGTACCATGTTTATACCTTTTACCGTTACTATGATTCCTAACTTTATCACTATAGCTGAAGTGGGGCTTAGAGATAACATATTAGGGGTTGCTCTTCCTCAGCTTGCAGATGCTACGGGAATATTTCTTTTAAGACAGCATATGAGAGGAATACCAAAGTCCCTTTTAGAAGTGGCAAAGCTAGAAAAAACCTCACATTTTAAAATATTAAGAAGTATTGTAGTGCCTATTATCAAGCCTGCGATATTATCTATAGGTATTATTTTCTTTATTAATTCATGGAATGAATATGTATGGCCTGCACTTATCCTAAAAAGTACAGATAACTACACTCTATCTTTAGCACTTCAGATGTTTGTAAGTTCAGAGGGCGGTACTGATATCCCTGTAGCTATGGCTATATCGGTTTTAACCATGATTCTGCCTCTTACTATATATGCATTCTGCCAAAAATACATAATTAATACCTTTGCACAGTCAGGCATCAAGGGTTAGATAATAAGGGGGTTAAACTAATGTATAGTATAAAATTTGAAAATGTAAGCAAAAGCTTTGGAAAAACTAAGGTTATAAACAATTTAAATCTTAATATTAAAAAAGGAGAAAGAATGATCCTCCTTGGACAATCCGGCTGCGGCAAATCTACTATATTAAGGATGATAAGCGGTCTTGAAACTATAACCTCAGGAGATTTATATTTAAACGGGGAAAGAGCTAATGACATTGACAGCGGTGACAGAAGTATAGCTATGGTTTTCCAAAACTATGCTTTATTCCCTCACATGACTATTACGGAAAACATAGGCTATGGTTTAAAGATAAATAAAGAGAAAAAAGAGGTAATAAAGGAAAGGGTAGATGAGGCTGTTAGAATCTTAAACTTAGAAGGTCTGGAGGGAAGGTACCCCAGAGAACTTTCCGGAGGTCAGAGGCAGAGGGTTGCTCTGGCAAGAGCTTTGGTTAAAAGAGGAGACTTTTTCCTTTTAGATGAGCCATTATCAAACCTTGATGCCCAGCTTAGAGGACATGCCAGAAAGGAGCTTGTAAAAATACACGAAATGTACAAGCAAACCTTCATATATGTAACTCACGACCAGGTGGAAGCAATGACTATAGGGGACAGAATTGCTCTTATGAATCAGGGAGATCTTCAGATGCTTGATACTCCTCATAACGTATATCACAGACCTTCAAACATTTTCGTTGCAACCTTTATAGGTTCTCCTTCTATGAATATAATTCCTGTAAATATAGAGGGAAATGAACTTATCATCGGGGACAACCGAATAAAGCTTCCTGAGATATGGTTAAAGCATATAAATAACTCTGGCTCAAAGAAACTGAAAATGGGTATAAGACCGGAGGATGTGGTTTTAAGCGCTACACCGGGAGAATATTCATTGCCTGTAGAGATAAAATACATAGAGGATTACGGAAATCGTATAGGTTTCTATTTTAATATTCATGAGGATGAGGTTATATCCATAATGTCTGAAGGAGATTTCAGCCGTAATGCTAAGGTTTACTGGAATGTAAAGGTAAATAAGCTGCACTTTTTTGATAGTGAAACAACTAATTCTATAGGATATCCATCAGAAATCAAATAGGAGATGATTAAATGAAGTTTTATGTTAGTTCACTGCTTATGGGCATGTCTAAGATGGAGGAGCTGGCAGAATGGATTAATAATGAAGCCATGGAGGATGTGGGTGTAGAATTAATTGCCTTCACCCACAATGAAGCATATTGGGAAAGGCTTTTAAAGGTATTAGATAATATAAGCTGTCCAGTTACATTTCACGGTCCTTATATTGGGGTTGAAGCCACTTATCCTGAAGGAACTGAAGAATATAACTGGATGATAGAAAGCTATGACAGGGTATTTGCTCTTGCAAAAAAGCATAAGGTGAATCATATAGTTTTCCACTACACTCAAAAATTCTACAGTGAAGAAGATAGGAAGGCAGTTCAGGAAATAAGCTATAAGAATATAAAAACCCTTATGAAGATGGCTGAAGATTACGGAGTAAATATGCTTATAGAAAACCTTCCAATACCTAAGGGAAAGATACCTCTATACACTAATGAGGAGTATTCAGAGTTATTTGAAAGACTTCCTGAGGCTAAATCCATAATAGATATTGGACATGCTAATATGAACGGATTAAATTTAGATGATTTTCTTAAGAACCACGGAAGTAAGGTAAAAGCGTATCATTTTCATAATAATAACGGAGAAAAGGATCTGCACAACAGTTTTTTAGAAGGGACTTTTGACTATAAAGAATTTGTTGTAAAATATAAAGAGAATACGCCAAATGCCGACATAGTTCTTGAATATGAGCCTCATGTAAAAATAACTTTTGAGGAATTAAAAGAACAATTAAAATTACTTAAAAAAATGTTTGCATAAGCACATTTAAGGAGAAAGATCCATGCTACTTCGGAGAAAATCAGAAATAGGAAGATTTTATTTTCAAAGACTCTTTACAGCCTTCTTATTAATAGCGATTATACCCCTGGCCCTCTGTATAATGATAATACTTTATATAAATTATGCTATGTCAGTAGAGAGCTATGAAATAAACCTTGAAAATACTCTTAAGGAATCACAGGTAAAGCTGGATCAAAGCCTGGAGGAATATGAAAATGTTCTGGATAATATAGCTCACAACCCTTTCATTAAGGAGGCTTTGATTAATCAAGAGGGAAATTCTTCTGCTGAAGGAGAAAGTATCTTAAGTTCTTTAATGACAGGAAGAGAAGGGAAGATTCAGATAAGGGTTATAGATGCTGATTCTTCAAAGACTTTAGGAAGTACAGAATCTATTAATATATATGACAGCACTGTGTACAAAGAATGGGGTATATTTCATTTAATCCGAAGAAATAAAGATTCTATGGTTCTTTTTCCTAATGTTTTAAATACGGCTTCAGGAAAAAATATAAGCCTTAGTCTTGGACGAGCAATTCAAGATGACAGAGAAAATATAATAGGTTATGCCATAATCGATATATTAAGGAGCACTTTAATTAAAGAGCTTTCCTTAGGGGATATAGAAAGCCATGTGGTTTTAACCGGCGAAAAAAATATAGTGTTTTTAGACACCTCCTCACTTATTCAGGAAGGAAAAGTGCTTCCAGAGGAGTTGCTGGGGGCAAAGGGGTCAGAGACTTGGGAGCTTATTAAGGATGAGGGTAAAGCTCACTATAAATCTGCTCTTGGCGCTTCAAGCTATGGATATTCAATTTATGTTTATATTGATACTTCGGATTTTTATGTTTCTATGAAGCTTATCATCACTATATCCTGTATAGCTATGTTTATTGTAACTTTAATATCTATGGCAGCTGCCTATTTCCTTGCTAAAAGGATGTATAATCCTGTAGATGTTCTGGTTAAAGCTATGGAAAAGATAGCTCAGGGAGACATGAACCTAAGGCTTAAGGAAGATAATAGACAAACCTATGAGATGTCGCTGTTAACCAGGGGCTTTAACAGGATGATAGATGAGATAAACCGCCTTATAAGCAAAGTGGTTGAACAAAGCAGCCTTCAAAAAACAGCAGAAATAAAAGCTCTTCAGGCACAGATTAATCCTCATTTTCTTTATAATATGCTCAATGAAATCAAGGCGCTGGCAAAGCTAAACAGAAATAGTGAAATATCTAAGTTTGTAGTTTATCTTGGGAATCTTTTGAGAAGGAGCATTACTTACAATGAAGCCTTCATTTCTGTTAAAGAAGAGATGGATTTTGCAGGGGATTATTTGGAACTTCAAAAGATACGCTATGAGGACAGCTTTCAGGTACAGATGGATATTCAAAAGGATATAATGGAGGCAAGGATACCTAATCTGATAATTCAGCCTCTCGTTGAAAACTCTATAATCCATGGCTTTGCGGAAAAAAACGGAGAAAATATCATTATTATTAAGGGCTTTAAAACCTCTGATAACAAGGTTGTTTTCGAAATATATGACAATGGAGTAGGCCTGGAGGATGGATACATAGAGTATGTTAATAATTTTTCTGAGGAATCGGAAATATATAAAGGCGTTGGAGTAATTAACGTTCAAAAAAGGTTAAAGCTGATTTACGGTAAGGACTATGGAATTCATCTGGAAAGTGAAAAAGGTAATTATACAAGGATTACAGTTACACTTCCTTACCGGAAAGAGGATGATATAAGGTTAAGCAGAGGTGATAAAGCATGAAGAAAAGAAATAAAGTCATAATGATAATACTTCTTATACTTTGTGCTTTTAGCTCTTTATTTTATTTGGAATATAAAAGAAAATCAAAGGTTTTTATTAAAAAAGAAATCTCTATGCTTGTATCCTTAGACGGAGATAATGGAAAAAAAGAGCTTATGGAGAGTGCCATAGAAGAGTTTAATAAAGGCTCTGAGGAATATTATATTAAGCCTAGCTTTGCTCTATCCGATTCCCATGCTATATTGAAGCTAATATACTCAAAGTCTGTTAATATGCAGTATCATATAGTATCAATGGGAGCAGAACAGCTACATACCTTAAGGAATCTTGATTTGGTCAAGGAGCTGGATGAGTACCTTCTTGAGGATTTTGATATCAGATTCTTAAACAGCATAGATCCTATATTTATGGCTCATACTTCGGATAATGGAAATATATACAGCGTGCCATACATAAGAAATTCTCAGGTTATATTTTATGATGAAAGCAGGATACAGCTTGAAGATAATATAAGCTTTGAGGAATTAATGGAGCTTTCAGAAAAAAATCCGGTTTTGTTTCCTTCCGGTCAGGTGTTTACAGATTTAGTGGTTTATGAAGAACCCTACTCCACCGATGAAAACAGCAGTAAGTATAGAAGTGTTACCGTTAACCTG
The DNA here is from genome assembly GCF_000820705.1 of Clostridium polynesiense. GTDB lineage: Bacteria > Bacillota > Clostridia > Clostridiales > Clostridiaceae > Clostridium_AA > Clostridium_AA polynesiense. Next base: position 46,319 of record NZ_CCXI01000154.1, read on the forward strand.
CCATATAAGGTAGAAATGATAAATAAAATAAAGGAAAGGCATGCTAATGGGAGTTTTGTTTTTTACAGAGAAAATGGGGTGTTATCTCTGGAGCCTTTTTTAAAAAGGGAAATCCCAATAATAGCTGCAAACAGTTATTATATGGATAAAATAAACACCAGAGCCTCCTTTCCAATAGGTACGGCGGTTTTGAAGATAAATGAGGATAAATCCTTCCCCCTTCAGGGAAGCAACCTATATATGCTTCGCCAAAACTCAAAAGAAGAATATGACAGCATCTGGAGGGTTATTACTGAACTTTTGAAAATATCAATTAAAAATGGTGAGCAGCAGGGAGGCATTCCCTTAATAAAAAATTCTGATTCTAAGAATCATATAGCAGAATATCCCTATAACAGCTTCAGCTCCATGGCGGTATCACAGAATTCCAAGGTGGAGCTTCTTGTGGAAACAGTTATTAATAATATAATGCAAAACGGCGAGGATGCAGAAGAAAGCATTAAGGAGCTTCAGGATAAAATAAATTCTGTAATAGAAGGGGAATGGGAATAAGGAGGAATTAGCTTGTATAAGGTGTATATAGTTGATGATTCAAGCCTTCTCAGAAAGGAATTAGTACTTACTAACCCTTGGGATAAGTGGAACTGTGTTGTAGTTGGACAAGCAGGTGATGGGGAGACTGCTCTTAAGGAAATACCGGATATAATGCCGGATATTGTAATAACGGATATAAAAATGGCAAGCCTTACAGGGCTGCAGCTCATTGAAGCTTTAAAGGAAAAGGGAGTAGGATCAGAGTTTATAGTTATATCTGCTTATGGAGAATTTGAATATGCACAGAACGCTATAAAACTTCAGGTTCAAAATTACATATTAAAGCCAATCAATGATGAAGAAATGGAAATGACTATTAAAAAGACCATTAAAAATATTGAAAGCAAAAGAAGCTTGGAAAGAAAAGAAGCTTATGGAACAAAGTTAGCCAGTAATAATATTGATTTAATGGAAGACTTTGATGTAAAAAATCTTAATGCTTTTTTAAGAAAAGCTATAGAATATGTTACAGATAATTATAAGTTAAACATTTCATTAAAGGATGTAGCGGGAGAACTGCATATAAGTGAAAGTTATTTAGGAAAATTATTTAAAACTGAAATAAATACAACCTTTGTGGAATTTCTCACTCAGGTAAGGATTAGAAAAGCACTGGAGCTTCTAAAGGATAAGCTTATTCCTATATATCAGGTTGCTGAAGAGGTAGGATACAGCGACTATAGATACTTCAGTTTGGTTTTTAAAAAAATTACAGGAGTTAATCCAAAGGAATTTCAAAAGAGATCCTAATATGAATCTCGACAAGGAGGAATATAAATGACAATGGAAGAGCTGTTATGGCAATCTGAGCTTTTTCTGAGAATTATAATCTCCTGTATCTGCGGATGTATTATCGGCTATGAAAGAAAAAACAGAAATAAGGAAGCGGGAATCAGAACCCATGCTATTGTGTGCATAGGTTCTTCTTTAATAATGATAATATCAAAATATGGTTTTTTTGATACTATCACCACTGATGCTTCCCGTATTGCTTCTCAGATTGTAAGCGGAATCGGCTTCCTTGGGGCAGGGATAATATTTGTGAAGAATCAGGCTGTAAGCGGCTTAACCACCGCTGCAGGGATATGGGCAACCTCCGGTATAGGAATGGCTGTAGGGGCAGGTATGTACATAATGGGTATACTCACCACTTTGTTAATTGTACTTACCCAAGTTATCATGCATAAAGAAACCGTTTTCACAAGGAGACCTTTTTTGCAAATTATAAGCATAACCTTGAAAAATCGGGAAGGTGTGATAGAGAAAATTCAGGAAAACCTCAGATACAATAATATAGAACTTTCAAAAATAGAAATAGAGAAAGAGCATGGAGACAACCTCCTGCTAACTGCGGAAATTATAATACCCCCGGGATACAATGAGTCAAAATGGCTTGATATTATATCAAAGGAACGTGATATATTAAGGGTGGAGGTATGTAAATAAAGGTAAAATTTAAGTAGAGAAATCAGATAGCGAAATACTGAAATTACAAGCACTTGCAGTTCACTGTATGCAGCGGTGATAGGCAGGTGCTTTTTTCTGTGGGGAAAATGGTTTTTTTATTAAAAAAACAGATTGCAACTGCTGGTTGACATATTGAATAGTGCTAATTGGTGGTGTGCAACGGGAAAAATTTGTATACTTAAGATACACCGAGTATATAAAATTCGGAATAATGTTAGTGAGGTAATATTTATGATTTTTGCAGATAAACTAATTCAACTTCGTAAAAAGAGTGGATGGTCTCAGGAGGAATTGGCAGAACAAATGAATGTGACAAGACAATCCGTTTCTAAATGGGAAGGAGCACAATCTGTTCCCGATCTTGATAAGATGGTACGCCTCTCCAAATTATTTGGAGTAAGCACAGATTATTTACTGAAGGACGAATTGGAAGAAATAGAACACCTTGATTACACAGTGGAAACAACAAAAGTTCGAAGTGTATCTATGGAAGAAGCATTCAACTTCCTTAATGTAAAAGCTGTCACAGCAAAATCAATAGCTTATGCGGTATTTTTATGTATTATTTCTCCAATCTGCCTTTTGATTTTGGGAGCTATGAGTGAAACTCCGAAATATGGATTGTCAGAGAATACAGCAGGTGGAATAGGAATGATTGTTTTACTGATTTTTGTATCTATAGCTGTAGCGACTTTTATTTCAAGCGGCAGCAAAACCGCTTCCTTTGATTATTTAGAAAAAGAAATTTTTGAAACTGAATATGGTGTCAGCGGAATGGTGAAGGAACGTAAAGCACAGTATAAAGATACCTATACAAAAAATAATGTCATCGGCACTTGTATGTGTATATTATCTTTACTTCCGCTTTTTGGAGGTGTGATTATCAGCGAAAGCGATGTATTCATGACGATTATGCTTTCCATTACCATTATACTTGCAGGGATTGGTGTTATTTTCTTTATCCGTGGCGGTATAGTTTGGGCAAGTTTTGAAAAGCTTCTTCAGGAGGGGGATTATTCCAAACTAAAAAAAGAAAAGCAATCTGCTGGGAATGTTATTTCAACAGTATATTGGTCCATTATAGTTGCAGTATATTTAGCATATAGCTTTATAACGAATAATTGGAGATACAGTTGGATTATATGGCCTGTAGCCGGAGTATTGTACCCAGCTATTACAGTAATCTTCAGTTCTTTTAATAAGCAAAAATAAATAGGACGAGGGATAGGATCTCATATCTTTAGCAATAAAACCTGCGGCAGAAGTAGAGAGGATATAGTTTAACTATCCTCTTTACTTGGAAGTGGGGACAGAAAAATCTGATGGAAGCAACGAGTTTTAATATTCAGATATATCGACATATAATTAGCTTTTATGAGTTTTATTATGAATTACAAGAATAAAATATTATTTTAATAATCAATGGATTTGCTTGCTATGTTGCTTTGATATAATATTAAAAATAATAGCAGGCTGGCGAATTATAAAGACTTAAGAAAAAAATGAAAAAATAATATATTTTTAAAGGGCTATTATTTAAAAATAACAGCCCTTTTTGATTTGTTAAATCACTTCACACTATGTTGAAGATAATTTGCTAACTTACTTCATATCATGTTGAAATTAATTGGTTTTGTGAGAAATTTGTAGAATGACTATAATGATATCAAGGAGGAGAGATATGAATATCAGTTTAAGAGATATACTTTTATTCCTAATAAACCATAATACTTTTACATCCGTAAAGGAATTGGCTGAAATATTTTCTGTAAGTACCAGAACAATATATTCAAGTTTGAAGTCCATAGACGAGTTTCTTGTAAGTCAGGATATGAAACCTTTAGAAAGGGTAAAAGGAAAAGGTTTACGGTGTTTATGTACCAATGAGGAAAAAAGAGAGATTCTTAGACTCCTGCAGCAGGATCAGATACTTTATTTATCTCCTGAGGAGAGAAGAAACAGGATAAGTATATATGTACTTACTCAGAATACTTATTCAACCATTGATGAGATATCAAATATTCTGAAGGTATCCAGAAACACCGTAATAACGGATATAGCTTATATAAAGGAATGGATGAAGGACTTTTCTTTAAACCTTGAAACATATCCCTATAAGGGATTGTGTATTGTTGGGAAGGAAATAAACATAAGGAAGGCTCTTTTGAAAATACTCCTTGAAGAAGGAAATACCTTAAAAAGCTCTGTTATTGTACTTGGCAATCTTCTTTCTAAGGATGGTATTCAAAGTCTAGAGGATTTTATAGATCTTTTAGAGGTAAGGCTTAGAACTCCAATCTCTGATATTTCTTATTATCATATAAGATTGTCCTTTGCTATTGCTTTAAGCCGTATGCAGAAGGGATGTTTTATTGATGAACACTGGGAACAGCTTATAATAGAAGATTCCAGAGAGTACAAGGCACTTTGCAGTTTAAAGGATAGATTTGATAAACAGTTTAATATCTCCATACCTAAAGATGAATTGATTTATTTATCTTCACAGCTTATAAGCAGCAGTACCCAAGGAGCTAAGGATCAGGACGGCATTTTTCATAACTGGATATATATGCAGCTTAACCTTAGAAAATTCATTCTTGCGGTGGAAAAGGATCTGCAGGTGGAACTTATAGAAGACAATGAGCTTTTTCAAGGGCTTTTGATGCATATAAGACCGGCTTATTACAGGATTCTAAACGGGTTAAGCTTTGAAAACCCTATACTCACCCAGATAAAGGAACAGTTTTCTCACATACACAAAAGCGTTATTAAAAATCTTCACCTTATTGAAAGCAGATTAAATATATCCTTTACAGAAGAAGAGGCATCCTTTCTCACCATGTATTTTGCAGCAGCGGTGGAAAGAAAGAATAGGGAAAACAAAAAGATTCCCACAGCTGCTATAGTCTGCACTACTGGTACAAGTACTTCTCAGATTCTGCTGTCACAGCTTACGAACAGGTTTCAGATAAACATTGTAGGAGCTTTTTCTTCAAGAAATATAGACAAGCTTGTTAAAAGGGAAGCACTGGATTTAATAATAACTACAGTAGATATAGAGGCAGAGGGGGTAGAAATAATTAAGGTAAACCCAATTTTGTCTCAAGAGGATATAGCAAATTTAAGCTGTGTTTTAAATAACATATCATCTAAATTCAATATAAAAAGGATTATTAATATCATTAAAAAATATGGAAATATTTCTGATGAAACAGGATTAGCAGAGGAACTTGCTAAATACTTACAGCCCCATTATAAAAATGAAAAAAAGCACTTAGAGAGGAGAAAAGAGCCAATGCTCATTGAGATTTTAAATGAAAATTTAGTAGAAGTAAATGCAGATGTTAAAACAAGAGAAGAGGCGATAATTAAAAGCGGAACTCTTCTTTATAAAAATGATTTAGTAGAGGAAAGATATATACAGGCTATGCTTGATAATTTGGAGGAGCATGGAACATACATAGTTATAGCCCCAGGAATTGCAATGCCTCATGCCCGTCCTGAAAATGGAGTTAAGGACATAGGAATAAGCATTGTTACCTTAAAAAATCCTGTGGTTTTTGGACATAAAACCAATGATCCTGTAAGGATTGTTATAGGTTTATGCGCTATAGACCATCAGACACATTTAGCTGCACTAACAGAATTGGTAAATATTCTAAAAGATGAAAGCTGTATAGAAGGTATATTAAATGCAGACTCATCTGAAGAAATTATAAATATTATAAAGGAGGTAAAGTAATATGCTAAATATTGTAACAGTTTGTGGTGCCGGAGTAGGAAGCAGCATGATGCTTAGATTATTTACTCAGCAGATACTTAAAGAAGAATCTATAGAGGCTACTGTGGATGCTTCGGATATAGGTTCTGTAAATGCCGATGCCTACGATATCGTTATTACAACATCAGATTTTGCTGACCTACTTAGAAGCTCCACAGCCAAAGTTATAAAAATTGATAACATGATGGATAAGGACTACTTAAGAACAGAACTTATGTCAATCATAGAACAAAATAAAACAATTTAATTAAGAGGGGGAAGGTATAATGGATATTTTGATGTATATCATAAATAACGTCCTCAGTCAGGCGGTATTTGTTATAGGTCTTGTAGTACTTATTGGATTGTTATTTCAGAAGGAATCCTTTACTAAAATAGTTGCAAGTACTATTAAGACTATGATAGGTTTCATGCTGATAAATACTGGTGGACAAACTTTAGGAACAGCGCTTTTGCCGCTGCAGCCTATGCTTATAAAGATATTTAATTTAAATGTAAACGTTCAATCAATTGGGGATGCTCAAATGCAGAGCCTTGCAGAAATAGGAACTGAAATGGCATTGATTTTTACCTTTGGATTCTCAATGAACCTATTGCTTGCAAGAATTACTAAATATAAATATGTGCGTTTGTCAGCTCATGTATCCTTCTTTTATTCCGGACTTATTGCAGCACTATTAAAATTTGGAACTAATTTATCCTTCATATCAATAGTTGCAGTTGGTTCAATATTATTGGGAGCTTATATGACCTTCAGCTGTGCATACATTGCTCCTCTTATGAAGAATGTCAAAGGTGGAGAAGGCTTTACTTTAGCTCACTCCAGCTCCAGTGGTGTATGGCTTGCAGCAAAGCTTGGAGGCATTTTTGGAAATAAAGAAAATGATTTAGAAAAAATAAAAATTCCAAAAAGCTTAAACTTCTTAAGAGAGATGACTATAGCTTTAACCGTAGTTATGACTTTAATGTTCTTGGTTATTTCATTAATATCAGGACCTTACTGGGTAATGTCTCAGGTGAGCAATGGAGTTGACATTATAACTTTCTCAATTTTAAACGGTCTGCAGTTTGGTTTATGGATTACAGTAATAATTACCGGTGTAAGAATGCTTTTATCAGAAATAATACCAGCTTTCCACGGTATTGCAGATAAGGTTATACCAAATGCTGTTCCAGGACTTGATATCCCATTATTATTCCCTAACTATCCAACCTCTGTAATCTTTGGATTCTTGGTAAGCCTTATGGCCGGATTTATAGGAATGGGAATATTAGGAGCACTTAATTATCCTGTAGCTGTATTTCCTGCCCTTATACCTACCTTCTTTACAGGAGCTGTAACAGCTATCTTCGGAAACTCTACAGGAGGTGTAAGAGGAGCATTTATAGGTTCCTTTGTAAATGGATTGATATTAATTATTGGACAAGCACTTTTACTTCCTATGATAGGTTCCTATGCACCTATAATGCGTATTTTAAGTGAAACAGACTATGCCTTGTATGGACCGATTTTAGGATTCCTGCTTAAGATTTTAGGTATTTAGGTTATGAAGAAATTAGTGATTTACCTAACCTTCTTATATCCAAATGAGGAGGAATTTCTAAAAACCTTAAGGGTTCTTGAGGAGGAAAAAGTAGATATTGTGGAGCTTGGTATCCCTGTTAAAGATCCCTTCATGGATGGAGGGGTTATAAAGGATACTCATCTGGAGGTGTTAAAAACTTCTCCTGATGTCCATAAGCTTGTAAGCATCCTTGAATATATTAAAAAGAACTTTAGCTTTAAAGTGGTTTTAATGACATATTATGAAGGAGTAAAAGCCTTTAACCTTTTAGATAGCGCAAGAGGACTTTGCCATGGTTTATTATGTGTAGATAAATTAATTACCAAAAAGGATTTTCCGAGCCCTATCCAGCTGTATAGTGAGGGTATGACAGAAGAGGAAATGAAAAGCCTTGCAAAAGAAAATGAATTATTTTCTTATGTCATGAGTGGTGTAGGAAAAACAGGCTCCTTTAAAGGAGTACCTACAGGGTATATAGAAACCATTAAAACCCTAAAAAGCTTCAGTGATCTTCCAGCTTATGTGGGCTTTGGAATAAAAACTCCACAGGATGCCATAGAAGTATGCTCTAATGGAGCAGAGGGAATTATCATAGGTTCTCACTTTATTAAGATTCTTCAGGAAAAAGGCTTAGAAGGCTGCAGAAACTATGTAAAGGAACTTAAAGAAGTGTTATAAATTGAATTAAATAATAAGGCTGATATGCAAAAGATGCATATCAGCTTTTTTACGTGCTGATATTTAAATTTAAACTGCGACATTCTCCGACAGGATTATAAAAAATTAAATACTATAATTGTAATAATAAGATAATTTAAGGAGTTGAATTGTTTTTGATTACTATTAGAAAAAGTCAGGGTTTATCCGTAAGTGAGGTCTTAAATTATGAGAAGTTATAGAATGGGAATGATTTACAATTTAGTTATGGGAATGCTTGCTTTAGTTGCAGCTTCTATAGTGCTTGTAGAAAGTCTATATGAAATATCACCAGTAATATACAGTATGCTTAATTTTATTGATACAAGCATATGGATACTGTTCTGTATAGATTATTTTGCAAGGCTAATTTCTTCAGAAAACAAAATTGCTTTCATTAAGCGAAATAAAATAGATTTAATTTCTATAATACCCTTTAACTCTTTATTCAAGGCATTTAGGGCAGTTAAAATCATAAGAGTGATAAAGTTGAGTAAATTAATCAAGCTCACTCGTTTTGCAAGAGTACTAGTATTTTCAGCAAAATTTAAAAATAAGTTTAGTGAATTTATACAGACCAATAATTTTAATTATATAGTTTATGTTACTTTAATCACTATATTTACAGGAGCTTATGCAATAACTATAGCAGAAGAGCTTTCTTTTGAAGATGCTCTATGGTGGAGCTTTGTTACCTCCACTACAGTTGGTTATGGAGATATTTCACCCTCTACAACTACGGGAAGAATAATAGCTGCTATATTGATGATTACGGGAATTGCCTTTGTCGGAATGCTGACAGGAACAATTTCTACGTATTTTATCAGAAAACACAATAAAACTTATACAGAGAGCTACAGGGAATATATAATAAATGGTGTAAAAAATAAGCTGGGAGATTTTGATTCACTCACAGAAAAAGATTTAGAGGATATGTTTACTGCTTTAAAGTCCTTAAAAGAAAATGAATGTATATCTGAGGAGGATGCATGGAAAGAGAAGCAAGATGTCAGGGAGTTATTCTAAAGGATGACTGTATACTTGTACTTAGACAATATAACTATAAGAGAAAGGAAGAATACTGGATGCTTCCAGGAGGAGAGCTGGAGCAGGGAGAGAGTGAAGAAGAATGTGTTTTTAGAGAGATAAAGGAAGAAACAGGGCTAGAGATAGAAATAAAAGAGGTGCTGTTTGATGAAAAGGAAAATAGAAGAGATGAGTATAAAAGATATATAACCTTTTTATGGACCCCTATTGAGGGAAGTGTAGAAGCTCCCGGAAGTGAAACTGTAAGCCATAGAAAAATATTAGATTAATATGGATTTCTATAAAGAATGAAGAAGAGTGGAATGAATATATTTTGAGGGAGCAGTTTTTTCCTTCCATGAACAAGATAAAAGACATGCTTCTGGAAAGATGCTGTGTAGCTTTACATCATTCTTAAATAAAATGAGATAAAAATCAGCACTAATATACAGATACAGCTTGTTAATGTATTTTCCCAGGTTGGCTCATCTTTCTTTATCTTCTTTAATATAGTTATGCTGTTCACATACAAAATTAACGCACAGATAGGGTAAAGAAAAAGCATAGTATACATGAAATTCACTCCTTAAAATAAAATATTACAGGGATATTATAACATAATTTATATTAATTAGGACTTAATCATTAAAATGTAAATATAATGTAAAATATCTAAATTAGAGTGGGAAAGCACTACAATTTTAAAATTATAATGTAAAATGAGAAAAAGTAGTTAAAAAGGCGGTGCTTTATGAAAAGAAAAATAATCTTAAACCTAGCTATGAGCCTTGACGGATATATAGCCTCAGAGGATGACGGATACAGCTGGATAACAGAAGATAACGGAGCTTCCAGGGATTTTTGCAATGAAAAAGCATTTGATTTTCAAGGCTTCTTTGATAGCACAGGTATAGTGGTTATGGGCAGAAACTGCTATGATCTGGGTATGCACAAAGAATTCAAGAATCAGAAGATATATGTTGCTACTTCTAGGAAAGATGAAGATTATGAAAATATTCATTTTATCAGCGGAGATATATGCAAAACCATACTTGAGGAAAAAGAGAAGGAAGGAAAGGATATATATCTTTTTGGAGGAGGAAAACTGGTAGACAGCTTTATAAAGGCTGATATAATAGATGAATATATTATTGGTATAATCCCCATAATCTTAGGCAGCGGAAAACCTTTATTCTTTAAGGATAATCCTTCTGTAAGGCTTAAGCTTGTGGAAAATACCGTGGATAATGGAATTGTAATATTAAGATATGTGAAGAGATAGTTAAGATGTTACTTTAACTTCCCTGTCTTTTATACAAGTTCAATTCACCTAAGACTTTCTATAAAATTTGCAAAGGGATAGTGACAAAAATAATAACCTTCTGAGAAGAGGGTTATTATTTTTATTTTCATCCCGACGAATTAGGGAGTAACACAAGAACAATTTTCATGAAACTATTAGCTATAAAATGGAAAATAAGTATAAAATTACTAAAAGGTAGCTAGATTGTAGTATATAAAAATAATTTCTTTATTCATCTACCACCTCTGCATTAGCGTTATTAGGGGAAATGTTGGTTAGGATTATGGCGCCAATAATCAGGAATATTCCTGACATGGAAGAAACGCTTAGAGGCTCTTTGAAATAGATAAAGCCAATGATAGTAGCAGCCATAGGCTCTATGGCAGCCATGATTGAAGCTTTGCTTGCCTCTACATCTCTAAGCCCTAGGGTATAAAGAAGAAAGGGAGCGAAGGCAGTAAAAAACCCAATAGCAATAATTAATATAAGTAGCCTGGGTTTGTTTGAAGTTAAAGAAATAACATTCCCCATTCCTGGGATATCGCTAATTATAATGGAGGCTAGGGCAGCCGTAAAAAAACCATAAAGAGTCACAGTATATGGATGGTACTTTTTTAAAAGTACTGTGCCGAAAATACTATATAAAGCATAGGATAAACCTGAAGCCAAACCCATGATAAAGCCGTTTAAGGTTATAGAACTGCCTGTCCCTATTCCTGAAACCAATATACAGCCGCCAAAGGCTAAGAGGAGAGAAATTAGTTTTCTATAGGTAAAGGCTTCTTTGAAAAATAATATAGACATAATCATCACCATAGTTGGAGCGGTATACATTAATATAACCGCCACAGATATGGAGGTAAGGGTCAAGGTAGTAAAGTAGAAATAAGATGTTAACAGGAGACTGCCAACTCCTAAGCCAAAAAACCATCCTATATCCTTTATATTAATTTTTAGTTTATTTTTATCTTTAACAACCAAAAATATGACTAACATAATCGCGGTGGAGCATAGTCTGAAACAGGAAATATCCATTGGGGAGAATCCAAAGCTTCCTAGAGCTCTTACAAAAATTCCCATTGTGCTCCAAAGAATTCCCGCTAGTAATATAAATGCTGTAGATAACTTATTCATCCATCTCTTCCTTTCAACTTTTTATGTTATAAATCTTTTATAATAATCATCTCCATAGAAAAAAGCTTGTCCTAAATCCCTGATTTTCCTGGAATTTCAAGTGAACAAGCAACCTTTATTTTATACACATATTTAATATTATCACTTTTTAAATTTTTGTACACAGTAAATTGAATTGCTTATATTTATTTAAATAACACACTAGCAACTTTTTAATTTTAAAATACAATATACAATAACACAGTATCTTAACTAAGAAAATTTGTTTTATGAAAGGAGCATTTTTAAAAGGTTTTCATACTGTGAGAAATTTGGCATGGGACTTGCTTGTATTATTTACATGGGAGGAGGTAAATAAATGAGCAAAAGAACAGTATTAATATGTACTCATGGTAAATTTGGAGAAGAAATTATAGAATCAGCTAAACTAATAATAGGACCAATGGAAAATGTTTTTTGTTTTCTCTGCTAGCAGGAATGACTCCTGGAGATTACATGGAAATGCTTGAGGATAGGTTAAAGAAAGTAACTGAAGAAGTTATATGTTTAGTAGATTTATATGGAGGAACGCCTAGTAACACCGTTGCGGGATTGTCTCAAAGATATGATATCAACGTGGTTTCAGGATTAAACCTAGCAATGCTAATTGAAGTTTATGTCCAAAAGGATATATTAACTATGGAACAGTTAATTGATACAGCATTGTCAGCAGCAAAGGATAGCGCCGAAGATGTAATTATGACAATAAAGGGGAAAAGGTAGGGATATACTATGGCAAATATAAAATTGATAAGAGCAGATTTTAGATTGATACATGGGCAAGTTGTTACTAAATGGGTGAAGATGGTAAAGGCAGACAAGATTGTAGTTATTAGCGATACTCTTGCTAAAGATGAATTTATGGCAAGTATATACATCATGGCTGCCCCTCCAGGGATAGAGGTAAAGGTATATTCTGTAGAGGGAGCTGTAGAGGCTTGGAAAGAAAATGAGATGGGGGAAGGCTCATTATTAATATTATTTAAAAGTGTTGATGAGATATATCAATGCTTTAATAAGGGCTTTCCTATGAAGGAGCTACAGATCGGAGGCCTCGGAGCAGGACCAGGAAGAAAAATTGTTTATGGACCTATTACCTTGGACAAAAAGGATGCAGATATGCTGAGAGAAATGCAGGAAAGAGGTACGAGAGTATATTTACATCAGGTTCCGGAAGAAGCTTCTGCTGAATTAGAAAAGGTTTTAAGTAAGGTATCATTTGATTAATTAATTTATATAAGGAGGAATTAATATGTCTCAAGTAACTATAGCAGCAATTAGCGGTCTTTTATATTTTATGGGTACAAGCCGTATAGGTTATGGAATCTCAACTTTTTTAGGCTCGCCGGTTACATTAGGATTTATCTTTGGATTATTATATGGAAATCCAACCCAGGGCCTGATAATAGGTGCTTCTATTCAGCTAATCTATTTAGGGGTGGTTTATACCGGAGGAAACGTGCCATCCGACGCAGCATTAGCAGCCTGTATAGCAATACCAGCTGCGCTGGCTAGTGGTTTATCTTCTGAGGCTGCAGTGGCTTTAGCAGTTCCCTTCGGTATTTTAGGAGCCTTTGTGGATCAGGTTAGAAGAACCTCTAACTTGGTTTGGCTTCACAAGGCAGATAAATATGCATTGGACGGAAATGAAAAGGGTATATTCAAAAGCGCAATTATTTATCCTACCATCATCGCATTCTTTATAAGGTTTATCCCAGTTTTTGCTGTTAATCTAGTAGGACCTACGGCAGCGGAAGCCCTAGTTAATTACTTGCCAATTTGGGTTACCAATGGACTTTCTGTAGCAGGAGGAGTATTACCGGCTATTGGTTTTTCCATTATCATAATGCAGATTGGGCGAAAAGAAATACTTCCATTTTTCTTCATGGGTTATTTTGCCGTAAAATATTTAAACATTGGCACAATGGCTTGCGCTGTGTTTGGTCTATGCATTGCTTTAGTAATGTATTTTAACAGTAGTAAGAAGGAGGTCCAATAATATGACTAATAAAATTTTAACCCGAAAGGATATAGACAAGGCACATTTATATTGGTATTTAGGCGGAGAAAACTCTAATTCCTATGAGAGACTGCAAGCTTTAGCCTTCTGTAATGCTATGGCTGGAGGACTAAAGAAGATATATGCAGATGATGAAGAGGGTTATAGGGAAGCGTTAACAAGACATTTAGAGTTTTTTAATACAGAAATGACCATAGGTTCCATAATTCCAGGTATTGTCTTAGCATTAGAAGAAAGAAAGGTCGTAGAGGGAGATGTAGACCCTGATGTAATCACTAGCTTAAAGCTTGGTTTAATGGGACCCATAGCAGGAATAGGAGATTCATTAATTTGGGGTACTATTAAGGCTATTCTATTGGCTTTAGCAGCTTCCTTTGGTCTAGAAGGAAATCCTGTCGGTATTATCTTTGCTGCTCTATATTCTATTTTAATTTTTGGTGTGGGAAGAATGCTGTGTAGATTAGGTTATAACCTTGGAACCAATGCAGTTAATAAGCTATTGAAGTCAGGAATAATGAATAGAATAATCACTTCTGCTTCAGTATTAGGCTTATTCATGATGGGAGCATTATCTGCATCCTATGTATCATTAAAAACTAAGATAAGCTTTGTAATGAGTGCATCAGGAGCTGAGATAGTAATTCAAAATGTTTTAGATCAAATTCTACCTGGTATACTGCCTCTCGGTGCTATTTTTGGGATTATATATTTCTTTAGAAAAAAGGGACAGAACTATGTGGTGCTAGTATTTTCTATAATAGCAATATCTCTATTAGGTAGCTTCCTAGGAGTGTTCTAAAAGAAGGGAGAATAAAAGTGGATTTAAAAGATATAAAAGAAGAATGTGATCTTTATTTAGAAGACCGCATGGATGAATTATGGAGTTTATCCAAATACATATATAACAATCCAGAACTTGCTTTTGAAGAATATAAAGCCTGTGATGCTCAATGTAGCTTTTTAGAGAAAAATGGCTTTAAGGTTACAAAGGGAATGAAAAACCTTCCCACAGCCTTTATTGCTACTTACAAGCAAGGAACAGGTAAGCCGGTGATAGCAATATTATCAGAATACGATGCCTTACCTATGGGGCATGCCTGTGGCCATAATATTATAGCTACATCAGCCATGGGTAGTGCCATAGAGACTAAGATGGGGATGGAAAAATCTAAGATGGATGGTACCCTTGTGGTAATTGGAACTCCGGCAGAAGAATCAGGTGGAGGTAAGATAATTCAATTATCTCAAGGAGTATATGATGAGGTTGATTGCTTCATTTTAACCCATCCTACTACTCTACCTACCAGGCTGGCCGGTGAGTGTATGTCCAGTATAAGATTCAGTATAGAGTTTTTGGGGAAATCTGCCCACGCCAGCTCTCATCCGCATCAAGGAGCTAATGCCCTTAGCGCAGCTAATATGTACTTTGTGGGTACTGGGCTCTTAAGGCAGCATTTTAAAGGTGATTTGAGATTGTCTGGGATAATTAAAGATGGCGGCAGGCAGACAGGTATGATTCCTGAGTATGTAAAGATAGAGGGATCCATCAGCTGCTTTAATGATAAGGAGTTGGAAATGGCCTTAGAAAAGGTAAAAGCCTGTGCTGAAGGCAGTGCCATAGCCATGGGATGCCAATGTAACTTCGATTATAAGCCTGGCTACAAGGGGAGAATTCCTAATACAATCTTAGCAGAAATTTGTAGGAAAGAGCTCTTGGAATTAGGAGAGCCTGTTAGAGAAGGAATGCCCTTTGACTATGGCGGTGAGGACGCTGGAGATGTTTCCAGGGTGATTCCTATCTGCAATCCATACATCACATTATTTCCTGATTATAAGATATCAGGACATACTGAGGAGTTTAAAGCCTTAGCGGATTCTGAAGCAGCATATAGAGCCATAAAGGTAGGTAGTAAAGCTATGGCTAGGACAGCTTTAGAGCTTTACAATAATCCTAAGGCTATAATGGATGCTAAGGATGAGTTAAAGAAAAGGCTTGCAAAAGAGGAATACCCAGTGTAGGGCTGTAGAATAAATGAATATTTGCCAGTATTTTGTGTCAATAGAGATATGTTTATATCTCTATTGATTATCAAAATTCGGCTTCTTTTAGATTAAGGAGAGGTGTTATGAAAAATAATATCGGAGTATACGGATTAGGAGTTATGGGAAAAAGTTTAGCTTTAAATATCGGCAATCATGGCTATTCTGTTTCCCTTAGAAATAGAAAAAGTCATGTTACCGAGGAATTTATCAAGGAAAGAGTGAAAGATCAGAAGCTTTTCGGCTTTTATAGTGATGAAGAATTTATAGCTTCTTTAGAGAAACCAAGAAAGATAATTCTAATGGTAAAGGCTGGTGAGGCTACGGATCAGATTATAGAACAGCTATTACCTCTTTTAGATAAAGAAGATATTTTAATAGAGTGTGGTAACGCTTTTTATAAAGATACAGAGAGAAGAATGGAAAAATGCAATAAAGAAGGGATAAGATTTTTAGGGGTAGGAGTTTCTGGGGGAGAAACGGGAGCTCTCTTAGGCCCAAGCATTATGCCCTCTGGAGATAAGGAAGCCTATGGTGAGGTTAAAGAAATATTAGAGGCTATAGCAGCAAAAACTCAAGAGAATGAACCTAGCTGTTCCTACATTGGACCTGGCGGTTCTGGGCATTTTGTGAAGATGGTTCATAATGGTATTGAATATGGTGATATTCAGATAATATGTGAAGGCTATCAGCTGATGAAAGAAGTTTTGAAGCTTACTAATGAAGAGATTAGTAAGGTCTTTGAAAATTGGAATAAGGGAAGGCTTAGTTCCTATCTCATTGAAATAACATCAAAGATATTAAAGGTTAAGGACCCAATCACAGGAGGCCATTTGGTGGACTCCATATTGGATACAGCGGGACAAAAGGGAACTGGGAAATGGACTACAATGGAAAGCTTAGAAATGGGAGTTGCGGCTCCTACCATTGGAGAGTCGGTTTTTGCAAGGATTCTTTCCTCAAAGAAGGGTGAGAGGGTAAGTGCTAGCAAGGTATTCTCAACTAATAGAATAAAAGAGGTTAAGGATAGGGATGGCTTCCTGAAAGATATTGAAAAGGCATTGTACATATCAAAGGTTATATCCTATGCTCAAGGCTTCACTCTTTTAAGAGAAGCTTCGGAATCTAATGGCTGGAATCTTGATTATGGCAGGATAGCCCTCCTTTGGAGAGAAGGTTGTATAATTAGAGCATCTTTCTTAAAGGACATTAATGAAGTTTACAAGAAGGATCCTAATTGTATAAACCTAATGGTTAGTGAGAGGTTTTCAAAAGAAATAACAGATGGTGAAGATGCCTTGAGAAGAGTAGCTATTGCTGCTATAGAAAATGGCGTTTACATTCCATGTATCTCTAGTGCATTGAATTATTTTGACGGTTATAGCAGTGAAAGACTACCTGCTAATTTATTGCAGGCTCAAAGAGATTACTTTGGGGCTCATACTTATCAAAGAATAGATAGAGATATTGAAGAAGTATTCCATACCGATTGGGAGGCTTTAACTTAGGAAGTTTAATATTAGAAGCTTCAAAAGGAGACTTAAAATGAAAATATTTTTAATTCTAATAGCTTTATGTGTAATAGTAACGGGAATAGAATATTTATTTAAATACCGTAGGATAAAAAACACGAAGGATAAAATTATTCAGCTCCAAAATCAGATAAAGATTGGAGACAATATATTACTGGGCCCTGGAATCTATGGACAAGTTCTTAACATCCATGACAAAACTGCGGTGATAAAAGTGAGTGAGGGTGTGGAAATTACTGTAGACAGATTCTCAATTGTTAAACTAGTATAGAGGCTTCTAGAAAAATAGACTTATATCAATCACGATATAGGTCTATTTTATGATATTTTAAAATATTTTCACTATATTAAATCTACTAATATTTCCTAATAATATATTAAAGTATATAATATAATTAAAGTTAGGAGGATTGACGTGCTGAGAATTACAAAAGTGTATAATAATTTAGTTGAAAAATGTAGAAATATTGCTATAAGTGATATTGAATCTGGGTTCGAAGGTGTTAGTGCGCAAGAGCTCTCTCAAGAATTAAATATTGATAGAGCAAATATCAGTAGAGATTTAAATGAGCTAAATGCCACTAAGAAGGTAGTGAAGGTACAAGGGAGACCTGTTAACTACTTTCCTGTGGAGATCTTAGAGATGAGGATAAATAAAAAGATTAGTTGCTTTGAGACTTCTTCATTAAAGGAATTTATAAGGATACAGGATGAAGAGGATTCTTTTAAAAGTTTTATCGGCTATGACGGAAGTATGAAGATTAGCATACAAAAGGCTAAGGCTGCAATGATTTATCCTCCAATGGGACTACATACCCTTTTGGTAGGTGATACAGGAGTAGGTAAGACTATGTTTGCTGAGCTGATGTACAAGTATTCTAAAGAACAAGGGGTACTAAATGAGGATTCGCCCTTTATTTCATTTAATTGCGCAGAATATGCCAATAATCCTCAGTTATTAATGACAAAGCTCTTTGGTGTGGTTAAAGGAGCATATACTGGAGCTAACAGTGATGTGAGTGGGATAGTAGAGAGCGCCAATAATGGGATATTATTTTTAGATGAGATCCATAGATTACCGATGGTTGGGCAAGAAATGCTCTTTACCCTCTTAGATAAGGGACAATATAACAAGCTGGGAGATAATGAGATTACATATAAAGCGAAGGTCTTAATAATTGCAGCCACCACGGAAAAGGTAGAGTCTGTACTTCTTAGAACTTTTTTAAGAAGAATACCAATGACTATCAATATACCTTCACTAGATAGCCGTTCTATAAAAGAGAGATTTGAATTAATAAAGCATTTTTTTTATCAAGAGTATAATAAAGTGAAGATACCTATTCATGTCAGTTTAAAAGCAATGAAGGCTCTACTGTGCTATAGATGCAGTGAAAATGTTGGTCAACTGAAAGCGGATATTCAGCTCCTGTGTGCTCAAGGGTTTTTAGAGTATAAGGTAAAAAATCGCTATGATTATTTGAAAATCAAATCTGTGATGCTGCCGGAGCATATTTTTACAGGCCTTTTTGAAATACAGAATGATAAAAGTGCAGAGAGCTTTATAAATACAATATTACAAAGTGAATTTATCTTTGATGAAGAGAAGTATTTTAATGATATACATATAGGGCAGGAGGATATATATAGCGTTATTTCACAAAAATATGAGGATTGCTTAAAGAATAAATTACCTAAGGAAAAAACTAGAAGCTTGCTGAGAGCTGCTCTTTGGGAGCAGATTAATGAAATATCTCGAAGGCTGCCTAAGGAAGATAAGGATCAAAATATTGAAAAGATAATTGTTCCGAGGATTTTAGAGGTTACTAAGGTAGCTTTGAATATAGCAGAAAATAAATTAAAAAAGAAGTATTCTAATAAGGTGTTAGTGGCTTTAGCGTTACATATATCAGCTTTAATGGAGAGGAAGGCCAGTAGGACTCTGGGAGAAAAGGATTTCATAACCTTAGTGCAAGAACATCCCGAGGAGTATGAGATATCTATGATTATTAAGGATTTCATAGAAGAGGAACTGGAACTGGACTTGGAAGAGCAAGAGGCAGCATTTATAACTATGTTTCTTTGTATAACTGAAGGAGATAGGAAATTAGGAAAGGTAGGTCTTCTTGTCTTAGCACATGGTAATGGAATTGCAGAAAATATGATAGAAGTATCTAACACATTATTAAATACAAACCATGGGTATGGTCTTGATATGCCTCTAAAGCAGCCGGTAAATGAATTTCTAGAAGTAGTTATAAAAAAAGTGAAAGAGATAGACGAAGGTAAAGGGGTATTGATTCTTGCAGATATGGGTTCACTCATATATTTTGATAAAATTATCAAGGAGAGAACAGGTATAGATATCAGAATAGTAAGTCTTGTAGCAACGCCCTTGGTACTAGAGGCACTTAGAAAAACTATGCTTCCTGACTATACCTTGGAGGATGTATATTTGGATTTAAAAAAGGATATAAAGTACCTTAGCAATATAGGCTCAAAGGCGTATATAAGTAATAAACAGCAGTTTACAATAATTTGTACCTGTATCACTGGAGAAGGGGCTGCTATTAAGATAGGAAACCTAATTAAGTCCTCATTGCCAGCTATAAATGAGTATGGAATTGATATTATAACTTGTAATGAAAAAACCTCTAGAAATCTCAATCTAAAGAGTAAGAATATATTGGCTATAGTAGGATCGGTTGATATTGGGATAGAGGAGGTAGAATACATATCCAGTGAAAGCTTGATTATGGGAAAGGGTCTTAATGTATTATCTCAATTAATATCTGAAAAACTAGGACTACCTATCGCTGATTCCAATAGGAACTATAATTTATTAGATAAAATGCTAGAAGAAACTCTGCAATTTATAAATCCTATTAAAGCAAGATTTTATATAGAGGAATCCTTTAAGTCTATTAATAAATATGTAAATATTGATGATTATGACAGAGCTCTCATCACCTATATCATTCATACTGGAGCAATGATTGAAAGATGTATGACTAATAAAACTTTTAGAAATAGTAATCATAATCTTGTAATTAAAGAAAATAAACTGTTATATAAAGCAATAAAAAGTTCTGTAGAGGATATAGAGTCTTTTTTCCAAATTGAAATACCTGATGAAGAGATAAGCTATATTATGGAGATCTTTTTATAGCCTGTCTTTCACACAATTAAACATAGAGTTTTTTAAAATTGCACCATTAATGGTGCAATTTTTGCTTTAGAGTTATGTTTAATCCTAATTTATAATAGAATCTGCTAGGAGGTGATGGTTTTTGTCGACACTCATGGATTGTATAGACAGAATACCGGAAAAATTAAAAGATATAGAAATGAATAAAAAGATAACGTTTTCTTCACTGCTAGAGTATATGAGAGAAATTAAGGAAGTAAAAGAAATAGTTTTTGTTGCTAGTGGAACATCCTATAACAGTGCCTTTACAGCGAAGAATTTCATAGAGAATCAGTGTGGCTTTAAGGTTTCCTTATGCTACCCAAACATTTTTTTAAACTACACAGATAAGTTAAACTCTGATGCTTTGTATGTGATGATTTCTCAAACAGGTACCACTAAGCTGGTTTTTGAATGCCTTAAGAAGGTTAAAGCCTTAGGATACAAAAATTGTGCTATTACAGGATACCCTGACAGTCCAATAAGTAAGGAAGCTGATGCATCAATTGATATGGGCTGCGGACATGAGGAGTATATGTACAGAACTATTGGTTATTCCTCTACAGTAGCTACTATATATATGATGTCTATATCCCTTGCTGAGATTTATGGACATATAACTTCAGAAGATAAGGAAAAGTATCTTGAGGATTTCAGAAAGCTTTTCAGCTCCTTAAAGGATATAAAAGATATTAGTCTAAAGTGGTACAAGGATAATAAATTCTCCTTAATGAAAAGAGACAGGATGATTTTAACCGGAACTAATGATCTTTGGCCGGTGGCACAAGAAGGGGACATTAAGTTCATGGAAATGGTACCTATGATGACAAACAGCTTTGAACTGGAAGAGTTTATTCATGGGCCACAGAACTGTTTTAATGATAACATTATATTCTTTGTATCATTCAGAAAGACAGAGGACTTTGAAAAGGCTAGATCCATAGCTGACTTCTTGAAAAAGGAAATAGGCTTTTGTGCAATGGTAGGGGATAGTGCCTTGGATGGGCGAGATTTATCCTTTAACCCTCAAAGTCAATACTTTAGTTCCTTAGAATATGTAACTGTTATGCAGGTTCTGGCTTATTCCTTGGCAGAAGACCACGGAAGGGACTTAAAACGAGGAGTAAATTCTCAGATAACAAAATATATAACAAAAACAATATAGGAGTAATTACTTATGATAAAGATATTAATAGCATCCCACGGCTATTATGCTAAGGGAGCAGAAAGTGCTTTAGAAATTATAATAGGAAACAGGAGTAATGTTACTTACCTAAGTGCTTATGTGGAGGATAAATCCTTAAAAGAGGATGTGGAGGAGTACTTCAAAGGAGTTTCTGAAGAGGATTCAGTGATAATACTTACAGATCTTTTCGGAGGCAGTGTAAATCAAACATTAACCTCCTATGTAAAAAGAGAGAATACTTATATAATCTCAGGATTTAATCTTGCTTTGCTTTTAGAGATATTGCTTTTAGACAGTGATTCTTCTGTTGATGTAAATCGCTTAAGGGAGATTGTTGAAGGAAGCAGGCAGCAGATAATTTTTCTAAATGACTGCCTTCAGGAGGAAAGTAATAAGGATTCACAGGAAGATACAGAACTATTTGATTAATAAACGAGGTGATTAATATGATAACAAAATTTAGAATAGACGATAGGTTATTACATGGACAGGTTGCTTACAGCTGGAGGTCAGCACTGAGCTATGATGCTATAGTTATAGCGGATGACAAAGCAAGTAAGGACGATATCAGAAGAATGGCAATAAAAATGTGCTGCCCTGATGGAGTAAACTTGGCAATAAGGAGTATAAGCGATGCAGCAGTACTTTTAAAAAACCCTAAGCTGGCTAATATGAAGGTATTCGTTATCTGTGCTAATCCTAAGTCTTTATATGAATTATTAAATCTCATTACTGAAAGAGCTTCTGTGAACTTAGGAGGAATGCAGATGGAGGAAGGTAAGACTATGTTTTCTCCTGCAGTATATGTAAGTGAAGAGGACTTAAAATATCTTGATGATATTGAATCCATGGGAATAAATATAGAGGTTCAGGAGGTTCCCTCTAAAGGAATTAAAAGCTATTCAGATTTAAGAAAAAAAGTTTCTTTTAATAAATAAAGTGAGGAGGAATTACTATGGAAACGGCATTTTTAGTAGGTTTAATACTGGCATTATTATGGTTTTTTGAAAAGCTATTAGGGACTCCAATGGTTATAAGACCTATAGTTGTATCACCAATAATCGGTTTAGCTCTTGGAGATCTTCAGGCAGGAGTACTTATTGGAGCAACATTAGAACTTGTATTCATGGGAGCAATTCAGATAGGTGCAGCGGTACCTCCTGATGTACTGGTAGGAGCAGGACTGGGAACAGCCTTTGCTATAATAAGCGGAAAGGGAACTGAGGTTGCCTTAGCTTTGGCATTACCTATAGCAGTGCTTGCTCAATCCTTGAAGGTAGTGGTGTTTATCGTTAGAAGCTGGTTTATGGATTTTGCAATGAAGCTTGCTAAAGACGCTAACATAAAGGGTCTTATAGCACTAAACTTTGGAGGACTTATACTTCAATGCCTTATGTATTTTGTAGTAGGTTTTGCAGCAATAAACTTTGGCTCTGCTGCAGTAGAAAGCTTTGTGAATAATATTCCTGAGGTAATTATGAACGGTTTAACAGTAGCCGGAGGCCTTCTTCCTGCTGTTGGTTTTGCACTGCTGCTTCAGCCTATGATGAACGGAAAGAATATCCTGTACTTTATACTAGGATTCCTTGTATTTGCATATCTTAAGCTTCCTGTAATGGGCATAACAGTATTAGGAGCAGTAATAGCCTTTTTAGTAGTTTTTGAAAAGAAACCTGAAACTGTAGTAGTATCTAACAATAACGAGGAGGGACTATTCGATGACTAACAAACTTAAATTAGACAAAGAAGAAAAGAAGCTTATGAGAGAAGCCTTCATATCATCCTTTGCCCTGGAATTCGGATATAACTATGAAAGACAACAGGCCTTAGGATTTTCTATAGGAATGTGGCCTGCTATAAAGCGCTTTTATAAAACCAAGGAAGAACAAGCGGATGCTTTAGTAAGACATATGGCGATATTTAATACTACTCCTCATTTGTCTACAGCTATTACAGGGGTGGCTATGGCTTTAGAAAAGGAAGCCAGCGAAAATCCTGAGTTTGATAAAAGCATAATAAATAACGTTAAGGTTGGTTTAATGGGACCCTTTGCCGGCATCGGTGACTCCTTCTTCTGGGGAACTATAAGAATAATCGCTACAGGAATCGGTTTATCCTTAGCACAGCAGGGAAGTCCTTTAGGTGCAATACTGTTCCTTTTGGCCTTTAACATACCTCACTTAGTACTAAAATACTATGCAGGAGTTTTCGGGTATAAATTTGGACTTAACTTAATGTCTGCAACCAGCGAAAGTGGACTGCTTAACAAGATATCCAGAAGTGCTACTATAGTAGGTTTAATGGTTATCGGTGGTATGAGCGCTTCTATGGTAAATCTTAAAACTTCTTTGGAGTTTACCCTTGGAGAGACGGTATTTACTCTGCAGCAGTACCTAGACCAGATATTCCCTCTATTACTTCCTCTTTTATATACTTTAGCTATGTTTGGTTTATTAAAGAAGGGATACAAATCAACAACAATATTATTAATAACTATAGCAGTAGGACTTTTAGGTTCATGGGTTGGACTTCTTTAAGTCAGATGATATAATAGATACTGAATTTTTTAGCAGCAAAAACAACATTATATAGTTAATGTTGTTTTTGTTTTATTGCTTGCTAAAGAAATCTTTACTGAAGAGGTGAAGCGATGAAATCTTTACATAAAAACTATAAAATAATAGTGAATCGGTTAATGGAAGAAAAACGCCCTGTAACCTCAAAGGAATTATCTATATTAGTAGGAGTATCTATACGAACTGTTAAAAACTATATTAATGAGATTAACGGGATTTTAGCTTCTTATAATGTATTAATTAATTCTAAACCCAGAGAGGGGTATTGGATAGAGATAAGAGAGGACTCGGATTTAGAAGGTTTGGAAAAAATTCTGGATAATAAATCCTTAGAAACTGCTAAAAATATACCTATATATAATTATGAAAGGATCAGTTATCTTATAAAGAAGCTTTTGGTGGTGGATTATCATATTAAGATGGATGATCTTATGGAGGAGATTTATGTAAGCAGATCTACCCTGACTCAGGATTTAAAAGAGGTAAGAAAGCTTCTTGCCGCTTACAGATTAAAGCTGGTTACAAGATCCAATTACGGCATTATAATCGAAGGGGAAGAAACTGATAAGAGACTTTGTATTGCAGAGTATTTTTTTCACTATAACCTCGGCAATAACTACAATATAGCTAATGCTGATATTTTTACCAATGAAAAA
The DNA here is from genome assembly GCF_000820705.1 of Clostridium polynesiense. GTDB lineage: Bacteria > Bacillota > Clostridia > Clostridiales > Clostridiaceae > Clostridium_AA > Clostridium_AA polynesiense. Next base: position 71,121 of record NZ_CCXI01000154.1, read on the forward strand.
TCCAGAGATGAATATGATTATATATATTCTTTTTTACAGGAAATAATAAGCAAGTACAATATCAGTATGTCAGACTTTTCGTTGAATAACTTAACTATTCATATAATTGTATCTATAAGAAGGTGTATATTATATAACTATATAAAGATTCAGGAACCCATAGGAGAAGAGGTTTTAGATTCTAAGGAGTTTAAAGCTGCGGTAGAGATAACTCAAAGGCTTCAGGATTACTATCAGTTAATTCTTCCTATTGGTGAAACCCTGTATTATTCAATCCACCTTAAGAGTAAGAGGATTTTCGAGGAAAACAATATAGATAATAAAGATAAATTAAAACTGAATCAATGCATGGATTTAATACTGCAGGAAGTAAAAAGTAATTTTGATATAAGCTTTTATGAAGATAAACAGTTTTATGATTATATGTATCTTCACCTTTGGCAGATGGTGGAGAGGATAAAAAATAATATGTTCATAAGAAATCCCCTTGCCAGGGATAATATGCGGAGATATTTATTTGCAGCAAAAATAACCTATTCTGCTTGTAACATTATAGAAAAATTTTATAATATAAAGATAGATATTAACGAATTTGGATACTTACTCTTATATTTCAATCTGGCATTATATAACTATGATAAGAGTAAAAAGGTTAGGATATACTTCATCAGCGGGAGAGGAAGACCTGAATCTGCCATGTATTATAATGAGATTAAGGAAGCCTTTAATGGTGAAAAATATGAGTTAGAGCTTTTAGACTCCACAAATGATATAGAGCCTTCAGTGGGAAGTTCAAACTTATTGGTATCCACCTATAAGATTGAAAAACCTTTACCATTTCCATTAATGGTGATTAAAGATGATAATTATATAGAAGAAATCAGAAAAGCCCTAAAGGATCTTTCAGTTATAGATATAGATTTTAATAAGTATTTTAAAGAGGAAAACTGCTGCTTTTCTTTCCCAGGGAATAATAAAGATGAGGTTATTAAAAACCTTTATAAAAAGCTTCTGGAGCTTGGATATATAGAGCACTTACCTGAAAAGGAAGACTATTTTGCAAATAATGAAATCGGTAATGGTATAGTTCATTTTCAGGATCTTCATAGAATATGCCGTAAGGGATTCTTCTTCATTGCTGTACTGGAAAAGCCAATTTTGTGGGAAAAGGAAGTTGTAAAGGTGATATTTATTTTAAAAACCAAGCGTGATGGGGATAAGGATTTGTATACTCTATGCAGGATTATGTCTAAATGGGCTAATGATCCTAAAAAGGTGGATGCCTTAATTGAGGGAGCTGATTTCTATGCCTTCCTTGAGGAAATAAAAAAGCTATAAACATTTTTTTATAAGAGGTGATTCAGTGATAAAGTTGTTACGAGTAGATGATAAACTTCTTCATGGACAGGTAGCCTTTTCCTGGATTAGAAATCTTAAAATTCACACCTTAATAATTGCCGATGACAGGGTTTCCGGTGATGAATTTTTAAAGATGACCCTTGGTTTATCAAAGCCTCCGGGAGTAAACTTAAGCATTATAGAACTTAGTACCGCCATAGAGGTTTTAAAGGACAAAAGCTGTGACAAAATGAATGTTATGGTTATTGTCAGCAATGTATATAATGCTAAAAGGATTACCGATGCCTTAGGTACAATAAAAGCAATCAATCTAGGCTCAATCAGAGAACACAAAGATTCCAGATATATAAAGGGAAATATATATCTTGATGATGAGGAAATAAAGCTCTGCCGCCAATTGGAGGAGCAGGGAATCGCTGTGGAGATAGCCTTTAGATACGAGGATGAGAAAAAGAGGTTCGATGATTAATATTTTTAAGTTAATGAAAGGATTAAAATATAAAATGAAGGAGGAAATTCCTCCTTCATTTTATATTTTCCATTTCTATTTTTAATTAATCACCGTTCCTATGAAGACCGGCAGATTAGTTTGATTATCTATAATAGCGTAAACAAAAGGTCTATTAAGATTTACAGTCTTATGGTTCATGGCGCTTTGTACCTTCATTTCTACCTTTGTAACTGCTCCTGCCTTAGTGCCTTTTTCATCTACAGCTATAAAGGTTTTGTGGAGTACATCTCCTATATAAATATTGCCTAAAGGAGAATTTCCAAGCTTTGAAAAGTTTGCCGCGGAGGGTTTAAAGGCTTCTTTAACTCCCATATCTATTAAAGCTTCATTTAAAGATACTCCGTATTCATAGCTGAATTTGGGGATGGTAGCCTGCACCGATTCATTAGAAGCATCTTTTAATAATTTTAAAAAGCTTTCCCCATTTAAGGAAGAGATATAATCATTAATATTTATATTCTCTTTAGGAAGCAGTGCTGCGAAACTGTGTTTATTTCCTGCATAAGGTTTTATAAAACCTGTAGTTTTGTTATCCTCTAAATAAAGACCTTCATCTGAGGACATAAAATCCATGGATTTTTTATTTCCTTTAATATCTGTAAAGTCTCCTTTGAATATTTGAGATTTTTTATAAATAGTTTCCCATTCTCCTTCAAAGGCAATGGCGTTGATAAGATACATTACAGTACTTTTATCAATTCTGTCTACGATGTTGTCAATCATACCATTGGTTTTGTTTTCTACCCATTTGTTGATATCCTTTACGGTGTCAGGGGAATCAAAGTCAGATTTGTATATTGAAGCTTTGTAGTAATCGGCATTCCTCTGAAGAAAATCACTCTTTGCTGTAAATTCTTTTTCGTTATCTCTAAACCATATGGAGTTAGCTATATTTAGTTTAGCTTTTGCTTCACTGGGAAGATTTTTCATATAGCTGTAGAGGTAGTTATTTAACTCTTCTATAGTTATGTCTTTTCCTAAAAAGTATTCAAGCTCCGTAAGGGTTTTGCCCTCAGCGCCGTTAGCTGTCATAGCCAGTGCCAGCATCACAGAGGTGGGGGATATTAATGAGTTTTTTTCTTTATCTAATCCCTTCTTAAATAATTTTAAAGAAAAATCTGAAGAAGAAGAAATAAATTTATCATCGATATTTTTTCCTTCTGGCTTATTTCCCTTTATTCCCTGCATTAAATCTTTAGATTTTAAATTTAAAGAACCTGCTGAACAGGAGGCAGAGGTAAAAACTATGCCTGCAAGTAAAATACAGAGTAGAAAAGAGCTGTAGATTTTTTTCTTGGAGGAAAATAAATTTCCTTTCATAGCAACATCTCCTTATAAAATCAATTGTTCTATGTTAATCTTCAACCTTTTATACGTTATCCATATTCAAATGTTACCGATAAATTGCTTATTTGGAATAATATCATAAAGACTTTTCGTTATGGGGAATAATAAGTGTAAATACAGTGCCCCTGCCTTCTGTGCTTTCAGCCTTTATGCTGCCTCCATGAGCTTCTACCAGAGCTTTTGAAATTGTAAGTCCGATACCGGAGCCTCCGGTGTTCTTATTTCTTGATAAATCGCTTCTATAAAATCTTTCAAAAATATAAGGAAGATCTTTTTCGGGAATACCTATGCCGTTATCCATAATCTGAATTATTATGTTTTTATTTTCTTTTTTCATGGTTACTTCTACTTTTCCTTCTGGTTTTAAATAATTTAGGGAGTTTGCCAGAAGATTATTCATTATCTGCTTAAATTTATCTTTATCCCAAAAAGCCTGTATGTCAGATTGAATATCATAATCTAATTTGTAACCCTTCTTATTAAAGAGAGGATTAAAGATTTCAATTATACCTTTAAGCTCTTTGGATACATTCAAAGTGGATTTATTTAAAGCAAGGCTGCTCTGTTCAAATTTAGATAAATCTCTAAGGCTATCCACCATTTTTCTTGACCTTTCTATTTCCTCGTAAAATACCCTTAGCCTTTCCGGAGTAGGCTTCCAAACTCCATCCATAAAAGCCTCTGCGTGAGTTTTAAGGGTAGTTAAAGGGGTTCTCAGTTCATGCGCCATATCTGAGGTCAGCCTTTTCCTAAGCATTTCCTGATTTCTAAGGGTTTCCGCCAAAAAATTTATTGAGTTTGAAAGCTCCTGTATTTCCTTAGTGCTTGTATTAATCTCTGATTTAACGTTTAAGTTCCCTGTTCTCATTATATTTGCTGTTTTTGTAATTTTAATTAAAGGATTAGAAAGCTGATTGGAAATAAGGAGACTTACAAAGAATCCAAAGGCTATAGCTATAACAGCAGAAATTATGAAGGATCTGTTTAAGGTGCTTATAAAGGAAAGAGCTGAAGAGGATAGGTAGGAATCCCCAAAAAATCCTATAGTTATGCTGCCTATATTTTTCCCCTCTGAGGTCAAAGGGTATTCTTCCTCTTGATATTCTCCGGAATTTCTATGCATTTTAGAACCCATCATTCTGTCCATCATTCTGTTATGCTGAAGGTGAGAAGTTCCCGAGGTATATAATACACTGTTATTATTGTCCTTCAGCTGTATATATAAATCCTGAAGAACGGCATATCTCTGAAGCTCCTCCTGAGTAGTTATCTTTAAATCACGATCTTTGTTATATAAAGAATTTATAAATTCTGCTGTACCAGTTATTTTTTCCTTATGTTCCTCCACCAGATAATTATTAAAGTTTCTGTTTATGGAGAAATTAGAAACAATGCTTGTAAGCACTATAGCCCCTAAAATTGTGATAATAAAGGCTAAGGTTATTTTTCTTTTTAATGATATCTTCATAGCTCACCGCCATTAACTTCAGGAGAAAACTTATATCCTGCACCGTAAACCGTTTTTATATATTTAGGCTCTCTTGGGTTAGCTTCTATTTTTTGACGGATATTTTTTATATAGGTATCTACATTTCTATCAAAACCTTCATAGTCTATTCCAAAGGCTTTTTCTAGAAGCTGTTCTCTGGAAAACACTTGTCCCAGTGATGTAAGTAAAATATTTAAAACCCTAAATTCATTAGCTGTAAACTCAGTATCCTTTCCTGAAACCTTTACCTTCATTTCCTTTACGTAAACTTCTAATTCACCATCATTAAAGCTTAAAAAATCCGCAAGAGGATTGAATTCTCTGTAAGACCTTCTAAGCAGGGCTCTAACCCTCACTACAAGTTCCCTGACGCTGAAAGGCTTGGTTAAATAATCATCGGCACCTATGGATAAGCCTTCTATTTTTTCATCCTCCTCAACCTTTGCAGTAAGCATTATAATAGGTACTGAGGAATTAGAACGTATTTTGCTGCATACCTCTTCACCAGACAATTCAGGCAGCATCAAATCCAAAACTACAAGGTGAATTTCTTCATTATAAAATATTTCTAATGCTCTTTTACCATCTTGAGCTGTAGTTACTTCATAGCCTTCCTTTTCCAGATAAGCCTTTACCACCTCTAAAATATTGAGTTCATCCTCAACTACCAATATATTATATTTTTTATTCATCTCTATCATCTCCTATGAATGTAGCTCATAAGTAAAAAGCCTTATATTTAAAAAACTAGGGAATAGTATATCCCTAGTCTTTATTTATTAAAACATTCTTTCTGCTTAAATATTCTTCCTGACTTATTTCGCCTTTTGCAAACTTTTCATTAAGTATCTTTAAAGAATTCTGTGAATTACCGCTGAAGTGTTTAAACAGCTTATATATAAGCATAATTATTCCTATAAATATCAGAACTCTAAATCCCAGCATTAAGAGCATAGAACCTGAACCTAAAAACCCTCCTGAATTATATCCATAAGGACCAAAACCTCTACAAAACATAAATAATTCCTCCTCATATTTATTATGAGGTAATTATATAAATAAATTATGAGGGAATTATGTTTAAATTTTAAAATGTAAAATATTTAATCTGTACTTAAAATCTAGAAGCTGTAATATGTATTATACACAAAGATCCCTTTTAAAACAATTTGCTGTTTCTTTGCCGAATTCACAGTACAATAGCTTGATTAGTTCTTCAGTAGTAGATATCTTGTTTACATGAATTTTATTTAACAGCATAAAGAAATTTTCACTTTGGAGCTTTTCTTCCAATCGATATAAAATCAAAGGAGCTTTTATATATAGAACCCCATAAACATTTTCGTCATATCTATCAATATCCACTACAGCAGGAAGGCCTATACTCTTTTTGGAGTATTCATCAATGATTCTATTATAATCTTCTGTTCCGAAAATTTCTCTTAATGCCATAAGAGAGGAATATTCCGCAAAAGACTCATTTAGCCAATCTTCAAAGCTGTGAGGAGCCTTTGATTTGTTCCACCATAAATGTGCTATTTCATGTGCTAAAAAGCGGAAGTATTCTTGTTCGTTCTCCTTATCTTCCTTTGGAGTCAGAACTATTAATCCCTGCCTGCAGTATCCTCCTCCTAGTTCTCTGGGAGCAATTACAATAGAAAGATCTTTATCCTCAATAACCCCGAAAGATCTATAGCAGTCTAATATTTTATTAGAATAGCTAAGTATTTTATAGGCTTCTGCTTTGTAATCATTTAAAGTATAGTAAACCTTAATAAGCGGATTTGATGAAGAAGAGCTAATATCATTAAAATCCTTAGATGCTATAATAGTACAGTCTATTTGAGGGGTATCCTGATTAATCATCCAAGAATCTCCCAACTTTTGTCCATTAATTACTTTATATTCATCCTCTATTATTATTTCAGTATTGAATAAAGCTTCTTCAATATTCTCAGTTAGAGGAAACCATGGAGTATAAATCCCTAATTCTATCCACTCCTTCGCCAATCGGTTTATGCCATATTCAGTAACACTATTTATATATCCGTAATATTTAAAGGAGATATCTACAGCATCTCCTTGTAAAAGAGGATTTACAAGGGAAATTCTTATAAGCTTGGATTCCAAGATAAAAGGATTCCATTCTGCTGTATCTTTAGTTACCTCATAACAACTGTCTTTACTGCAGAGGATGCTTTCAAAATGCATATCTTTATGAATATAGAAATTCAGGATTCCTATGTTTCGCTCTTTACAATAATAGGTTAACTTAACCTCTGAAGAGATTAAATGCTCATCCGAATTAATTTTTATAACAGAACTATAAAAATTTATGTTTTTCATTTTATAAGTCCTCCTTAAATAGTATCTATACTTAATATATAAAGGGGTTCTGGAAAATTACAATTAATTTACAATTAAATGTAAATGATATACAATTATCTTGCGTAATATCCATTATTAATAATATGAGGTGGCTGAATATGAAAAAACTTGCTGTTGCTTCTTTGATTTGCCTTGTGATAATAACGTCAGGATGCGGTAAAGAAGTGAAAAATAACAGTGCTTTAGCAGATCAAGCTCAAAATAAAACGGAAACAAAGGTAGAAACAAAAGAAAAATTTTACTTCATAAAAGAAGCTAAAGAGAGGTTTCCAATAAAAACTTTCGATCATATAGCAAATTCATACTTTACTAAATACGTAAAAACAGCCAAAGAAGATTTAAAATCAAAAAGTAGAGAAGAGGTTTTGAAAATATTTAATAATAAAAGCCCTGCTTATGAGATAGGAGCAAAGGAGCTTTTAAATGGCAGCTTAGTGGAATCAAGCGAACTTTCCAATAAAACTGCCTGGATATACACCTTGGATGGACAAGATTCTACAGCAGTGTATATATTATTGGAAAAGGATAAAGTTATAGATTACAAAATAAGTGAATTTAATGGAATATCAAACACTTATGATAATGTTGTAGGTCTTTTTGAAGGATTTTAAGTTAACTCTAATAATATAAGTATCTTTAAGAGAGATAGAAAATGGTACTTTAACATAAGTACCATTTATTTTTTATATGGTATTTCATCATTAAAAGTTATATCTGTTAAGGCAAAAAGGAATCCCAATAATATACCATAATCAATATCCTTTAGTTTATAATACTCCCTAAAACCAGTGATTATAGCAATAAAGACTATTAACGTTAAGTTATTATACAATTTTTTTCTTTTAAGTTTATTTGCTGATTTTTGAATTGGAACTAATAGTCGTAACTTACTTTTGTTTAACCCTCCTAATAATATGGAGAAAATTATAAAAAATAAAATACTTACTATTATTATTACTATGAAAGAAACCATTATTAGTGCCCCCTTTTATAATGGTGCTATTTAATAACCCAGATCTTCATTAACAATAAACAATTTCATCCTGTTTTTATTTGCCTGTCCTTGTATTATGGCATATTGTAGCCCTCTCCTTCCTTCTAATCCCCAAATCCAACAAGATTATAATACTATAATATTGTACTTTTAAACTTAATTTATTTCTATATTATAACATAATTTACAGTTTATATATTTGGGTTATCTTAGAAAGTTTTTTATAATATTATTTTTAATTTTTTATTAAAAAACTTAATTATAGATATATAAATTATAAT
>NZ_CCXI01000155.1 GCF_000820705.1 Clostridium polynesiense
AAAGTTTTTTATAATATTATTTTTAATTTTTTATTAAAAAACTTAATTATAGATATATAAATTATAATAAAATATGACATAAAAGCTTTATTTTTATAGAAATTTTACTATAAAGGTATAGGATTACTCAGTATTAGGGAGTATTAGATTAATTATTTGGATTTATGTAGTTATATAGTTTTTATGTGGAAAATGATAGAAATGATTATATTAATTTTACAGTAGTATTTTAAAAATAATAAAATACTTCAGATAATAATTATTTTCACAATGTGCTTAATCTTAAAATGAATATTTTTTATATAATAAAAAGTAATAATTTAACATATTAGGCGAATATTAGTCTTAATTTGCGATGAAAAAAACTGGAAATATTTGAGATAAAATGTAATTATAAGTATATAAGCGTATTCCTGAGTTGAGGAGTGGTTTTAATGAAAGTGAGGAGTGGTATTAAAAGCGCTTGTTTATTAGGGTGGGTTACCCCTCTTATGTTAATTATTCTTTTTATATATTTGAGTTCGGAAAGTTTTCTCTTATTTCACTCTCTTATAGAGATAATCACAGTGGTTATAAGCTTTGGTGTGGCGGTTATAGCCCTTGGTACAGCGAAAATATCGGAAAACAGCTATTTTACCTTTTTGGGGATAACCTATGGCTTCATAGGTATAATAAATTTATTCCACGTCTTTGCCTACGAAGGAATAAATCTGATCTCCTCAGATGCAAATGTTTCCTCTCAAATATGGATTCTGGAAAGATACTTTGAAGGAATATCTCTTATAGTGTCGTTTTATTTTATTAATAGGAAGATTAACTATAAAAAATTAATCGCAGTAAACAGCTGTATACTTACTTTTTTTTTAATATCTATTATGGAATTTAAAATATTTCCTGTATGTTACATAAAGGGAGAAGGTTTAACTTCCTTTAAAATTATAAGCGAATATATAATAAACGGAATGCTTTGTATTGTAATATATCTATATAACAAGGACAGAGGAGTCCATATAAAGCATAATTATAAGCTGCTTATTTATTCTATGATTTTTAAAATCGGTGCAGGTTTTGTTTATGTTATGTATAAAAATATAATTGATGTTTATAACATATTAGGACATCTATTAAATTTCATATCTTTTTGCTTCCTATATAAGGCTCTTTTTAAAAGCACTATAATAGATCCTTTTTCCACAGTTTTTGATAAGCTAAACAAAAAAGCTACTGAACTAGAATTATCCAATGAAGAAACTTTAAAGGCAAAACTTAATATGGAAAGATATTATAAAAGATATCAGAAGGTTTTGGATTTTATGCCAGATGGTATACTTGTAGTCAAGGATAACAGAATTAAGTATGCTAACTTTAAAATTCTTGAAATGCTTGGCCTCAAAAATAAAGGAGCATTGATTAATAAGAGCGTGTTTTCTATACTAGAAAGCGACTCTCATGAGGAGATTAAAGAAAACTTAAAAAAGGCAAATAAATTTCAAAATTCTCCAATAATAGAATGTAAGCTCTGCTTCGAAGAAAAGAAATGCAGTGTGGAAATATCTTCATTATATTTAGATGATAATGATATGGATTCCTGCATACTGGCATTAAGGGATATAACGGATAAGAAGAGGGTAGAGGAGATGAGGCTTGCTCTTATTGAGAAGAATAAACAGGAGGAGGTGAATAATGAATTTTTTTCAAATATATCTCACGAGCTTAAAACACCTATAAACGTTATATATTCAGCTTTGCAGCTTCAGAATAGATACATAGATAATCTATCCATAGAGGATATAAAAAGATATAACAAGGTAATAAGGCAGAATTGCCTGAGACTCATTAGATTAATAAATAATCTCATTGATACTACAAAAATTGAAGCTGGATTCTTAGCGCCCAAGATGAAGCCTGAGAATATAGTGAGCCTAACAGAGGATATAGCACTGTCCATTTTAAGCTATGCCAGAAACAAAAATATCAATATAATATTTGATACACAATTCGAGGAAGCTTTTATTAACTGTGATTTAGAGTTTATTGAAAGAATAATGCTTAATCTGCTTTCTAATGCCGTTAAATATGGAAAGAACGGCGGTTTGATTAAGATAAATATATATAGCAATAAAGAGGGATATGTGACAATAAAAATAAAGGATAATGGTATAGGGATACCTAAATGTATGACAAAAAGAATTTTTGAAAAGCTGGGAAAGGTTGATACGAGTTTATCAAGGCAGAATGAAGGCAGCGGAATAGGACTTACCATAGCCAAGTCCTTAATTGAAATGCAAAATGGCAGTATAGAGATAAAAAGTGCCTTAAATAGAGGTACAGAAATTTTTGTGTCTTTTCCTTTAATACGTATTGAAGGAGAAATTTCCTGTAATGAAGATGAAGATAAGCTTATTCGTGAAATCAGCATACTTGAAAAGGTTGATATCGAATTTTCTGATATTTATGCTTAATTTTTTTAAAAAAGTCTATTTTTGTAATATCAAGTTAATGGTATAATCTAGTAGAAGAAAATATTATATTTTACATATTGAAGGATTGATTAGGGGAAAACTTAATAAAGGGGGATATAAATGCATATGAAAGACAAAAATGGGAAATTGATCACAGGCTCTTTGATTTCTCTAGCGGTTTTTTTTATTTTTATTTACTTAAGCAGGATAAATTATGTGTTGTTTCATTCCCTGGCGGAGGTTGTAGTCAGTTTAGTAGGACTGACCTTTATGATTCTTGCATATATAACAAGGAATATAAGCGATAATAATTATTATACTTTTATAGGTATATCCTATGGTTTTGTAGCCTTTATAAACCTTTTTCACCTTTTTACCTATAAAGGTGTTTCAATAATCGATGTCACTTCCAATGTTCCCACTCAGCTTTGGATTATACAGAGATATTTTGAGGCTGTTGTTATATTAACATCTTTTCAGTTCATGAATAAAAAGGTAAATGTAAAAAAGCTTTTGATAGTTAACAGCATAGTAACATTGTTACTTTTGCTCAGCGTTTTTACATATAAAGTGTTTCCGGAGTGCTATATAGAAGGCCAGGGACTTACAGCTTTTAAAGTGGTTAGTGAATATGTAATAGGTTTAATGTTTATTATTTCTATATTTTTATATATTAAAAATATTAATGATAAAAAAATCAAAGATAAAGCTTACCTCCTTATTATATCACTTATATTTAAGGTTTTTAGTGGACTAGCTTTAGTTATCTATATAGGGGTTTATGATATTTCCAATTTTTTAGGACATATATTTAATTTTATATCATATATATTGCTTTACGCAGCTTTCATAGACTCGATTATAAAAAATCCCTATAACGTTTTGTTTCAGGAAATAAATGAAAAGATGAATTGTTTAAAAAAATCCAATGAAAAGCTAGAACAAGAGAAAATCGCACTTGAATATGATTATAAAAAGTATGAGGAACTATTAAGGCTCATGCCTCATGGAATATTGATTATGCATAAAGAAAGAATTGTTTACTATAATGAATATATAAAAAATCTGTTGGAAGCAGAGAATTATAATGTGCTGTTAAACAGGAGTATTTATGAGATAATCGATGTGACCTGCCATAATAGATTAAGAGAAAGCTTGCCAAAATTAGAAAAAGGGGATTATCTTAAAAAAGAGAGCTGCCTTTTAATCAGGAATAGAAAAAAATATCCTGTAGAGATTTCTGTATATTCCGTTAAAGAAAAAGGGATTCCTTACTACATATTTTTAATAGAAACACAAAAATTATAAAAAATATTTAAAATTAAAAAAACGTTAACATTTTAACTAAGTAATTATGTAACCATAATCAATTTTAAGATTTCTTAAAAAATCACTCCTTTTATTGAACGAAATACTAAGTTGTAACTTGGTATTCCGCTTATAAAAGGAGTTTTAATATTTTAAATATGAATTATTTTTAAATTATTTTACAATAACGCTGAAAAAATTCTTGTAATACCCTCCAGTATTTTTTGGAATTTTCCTGAACTTTCATATTCCTCCAGGGTAAACAGTCTGCATTTTTTTAAGTCTTCAAAGAATATTTGTTCAAGCTCTTGTGTTATTTCCTCGTCATATATGACAGAATTAATTTCATAGTTAAGCTCAAAGCTTCTCCTGTCCAAATTCGCTGTTCCTACGGAACACATCTTCCCATCGATAGTCATTGTTTTAGAATGTACAAAGGACTTTTTATCATAAAAGTAAACCTTAGCACCGCAGCGGAGAAGATCTGCAAGATAAGTTCTTGAGGCGTAATTTACAGTGAAATGATCTGCCTGTTCAGGGAAAATTATACGTACATCTACACCGCCTAAAGCTGCAATCTGCAGTACATCCATTATACCTTCAGAAGGGACGAAATAAGGTGTTGTTATATAAATATGATCTGTAGCTATGGAAATCATTTTTAAAGTGGCCTGCATAATGGCCGGAAACTGGGAATCCGGACCGCTTTTTACAAGCTGCATGGGTATTTTCTTTTTAGCAGCAGGAGCCGCAGGAAAATATTTATCAAATTCCTGATCATAAAATACATAATTGCTGTTGGTAACCTTTTTAATGGTTAAAAAGTCATCAAGAAATACAGCCTGAAGACCAAGGGTAAAATCACCTTTAACCATTATGTGAGTATCCCTCCAATAACCCATTTTACTTAAACCGAGATACTCATCACCGATATTTATCCCTCCAAGAAAACCTACTTTTCCATCTATAACTACGATTTTTCTATGATTTCTAAAATTTATCTGTGTATTAATGGCTCTCAGCAGAGGGGCCAAAAAGTATGAATATACTACTACATCAATACCTGCTTCAGCCATTTCTTTGAGATATTTCCTAGGAACCTTTATAGATCCTACCTTATCTATGATAAATCTAACCTTGACCCCTTCTTTGACCTTTTGAACTAATATATCCTTAATCTCATTTCCTATGCCGTCATTTTTAAATATATAATACTCCAAATGAATATGATGTTTGGCTTTAAGAAGCTCTTCCTTAAGAAAACGGTATTTTTCATTTCCATCGATAAATATCTTTATTTCATTATTAATAAAGACAGGTGAGTCGCTGTTGTTTGCCAGCAATTCAATAAGTGGTATATAAGGCTTATCCTTTTTGGGCATCTTTTCAATTATAGGAGTAATAAGCCTTTCAACATCTTCAGACATACGGTCATTTAACTTATGGATTTTCCAATTGCGCCCTAAGAATATATAAAGTATAAGTCCTATAGGAGGCAGCAGTATTAATACCATAAGCCAGGCAATGGTTCTCTCAGGTTGTTTCTTTTCTAATATTACTATAGAAATGGCAAGTATAATATTAATAACAAATATCGCATAAAGCGTATATAAAACAAAATTCATGCAGAACACCTCCCTACTCTATAATATATATATTATATAAAACATACTAACATTTCTATAAAAATAATAACATAATATTAATTTGTTAAAAATTCTTCACATTCTCTTACAATTACAGTACAAATAAGTAATTAAATGGTAATGTGTAAATTGCGGGAAAAAATTTCACTTGAAATGGATGTTAATTGCCATATATAATAAATTATCATAATTAACCGATAATTTATGGATTTCGGTAGGGGTTATGAGAAACTAATGAATTATTAGGGAGGGGACACATTTTGAAAAAAAAGAAAGGACTATTTCTTAAATTCCTAGACGGAGTTGAGAAAGTAGGTAATGCGCTTCCACATCCTGTAACGATTTTCTTAATACTATGTGCAATTGTTGCTGTAGCATCACACATAGTTGCGATGGTAGGAACAACAGTAACCTATCAGGGAATCGATCCTAAGACTTTTAAAGCGGGGGAGGTTACTGTAAAAGCAGTAAGCTTACTGACACCTGAAGGCATAAGGTACATATTTACAAGTGCGGTAAATAACTTTACAAGCTTTGCTCCATTGGGAACAGTACTTGTAGCTATGCTGGGTGTTGGTGTGGCAGAAGGCTCAGGCCTTATTTCAACAGCATTAAGAAGAATGGTGTTAAGCACACCAAAGACATTAATTACTGTAATTGTTGTATTTGCAGGGGTTATGTCCAATGTAGCTTCAGATGCAGGCTACGTAGTTCTTGTTCCATTAGGAGCAATAATTTTCGCCAGCGTAGGAAGACATCCTATTGCAGGTTTGGCAGCAGCTTTTGCAGGAGTATCCGGAGGTTTTAGTGCAAATCTTATGATAGGTACTATTGATCCGCTTCTTGCAGGTATAAGTACTGAGGCTGCTCATATATTAAGACCGGACATTTCAGTAACACCTACAGCAAACTTATACTTCATGTTCATTTCAACTTTTGTTATAACTGCTTTAGGAACTTTTGTTACTGAAAAGATAGTTGAGCCAAGACTTGGTGAATATAAAGGAAAGCACATGGAAGTTGTTCAAGATCTTACAAGTGAAGAAAAGAGAGGTTTAAAATTTGCTCTTATTTCTTTAATAGTATTCATAGCTGCTATACTTTTCCTTACAGTACCGGCAAGTGCTATACTTAGAGATCCGAAAACAGGAGAAATCTTAGGACATTCACCATTTATGAATTCTATAGTTCTTATTATAGCTTTATTCTTCTTTGTTCCAGGTGTGGCTTATGGTATAGGAGCAAGAACTATAAAGAATGATAAAGATATAGTAAATGGTATGGCAAAGGCTATGTCTTCTATGGGCTCTTATTTAGTTCTTACATTTATAGCGGCACAGTTCGTAGCGTACTTTAACTATACAAAGCTTGGAACCATAATAGCTGTTAAGGGTGCAGATGCCCTTCAAGCCATAGGACTTAAAGGTATAGGATTGATTTTGCTGTTTGTTTTGTTAACTGCATTCATAAATCTATTCATGGGATCAGCTTCAGCAAAATGGGCTATCATGGCACCTATATTCGTGCCTATGCTTATGGGAAGCCAATTTTCCCCGGATTTCATTCAGATAGCTTACAGAATAGGAGACTCTACAACTAATATAATTTCTCCTTTAATGAGTTACTTTGCGGTAATAGTTGCTTTTGCAGCAAAATACGATGAGGACTCAGGTATAGGAACTCTTATTTCTACAATGGTTCCATACACCATAGTATTCTTATTAGGATGGAGTGCTCTTCTTATAGTATGGTACTTTGCAGGATGGCCAATAGGACCGGGAGCAGGTATTCATCTTTTAGCACCTTAATTTAAAGCTGTTTTAAAATAGTGGACAGGTTTATTTTCTGGCAGAAGCTATAAGAATAATATATTTAGATTAATAAAATATTAGGTATAAAATTAAGTAAAAAGACTAATTCTAATAGAGGAATTAGTCTTTTTCTTTTATAGAAATAATTTTTTCGTGTGAAATAAACAGAGATATATATAGGAGAATCCAATTCGTAAAGAGCTTTGAAGGTACGTAGATCTATAATCACAGAAGACATAAATTAGTATGTTTATACAGAAAATAGAACAAACATATCCTGGTGTATCAATATGCTTTTATTGAAGAAAAATAGAGTAATATAAAGAAAAGGATGACATTTTTCTAGTAAACGCTAATATTAGTCAACATGTATCTTTTCAGCTGTGGTAATATAAATGAGTCGCTTGCGGCAGGGCGATGAAACACAGAGAAACACTTGTAAAAATCATAATTGAACAGATGAAAATCAATTAAAGATTTTTAAATAAAAAGTGTTGACAAAGAAAATTTGCCGTGATAATATAATCAAGCGGCCTAGGAAAAGCCGCAG
>NZ_CCXI01000156.1 GCF_000820705.1 Clostridium polynesiense
CCGTAATGGATATCCATTACGGTTTATTTTTTATTATATAATATATAAACTATTTAAATAATTTAACTGAAAAAATCATAGAGTTACTGACATTTTAGCATAAAAACCTGACAATTCAGCATGTCTTTTCAAACTAGGTTTTCTATGTGATATAATAATCATATAATATTTTCAAAGGGAGGTTAATATGGCTTTATACAGGGTAAAACAATTTTATTGGGCCATTAGCTCTTTCTTTAAAAAAGTAGATTATAAATATATAAATGAACATTTATCTCCTGATGAAATAAAGTTTTTTAGCAGGCTAAAAAAGGGAGAAAAGCTTCATTGTATAAGAGTATCTAAAGATGCTTCTTCTTTTTATGAAGAAAATTTAAATTGCTTTAGTAATAAGTCCATTACAAAGGAAAGGATTATTAAACTAGGGCTTTTACATGATATAGGAAAAATAAAACAGCCACTTTCAGTTATAGATAAATCCATACTGGTAATACTTCATAAAATAACTAAAGGTGATTTAAAGAAGTACTCAAATTTTAAAAAAGTAGATATATACTATAATCATCCTATAGAAGGAGTAAAGATTTTAAAGGAATTTGGATATGATGATGATTTTTTATTTGCAGTTGCAAACCATCACAGTAAAATCCAAGGAGATAATGAAACACTTAAGATATTAAGTTATGCTGATAACAAGAATTGATAAGTTAGGGGGGAGAAAATGAATTCTATTGAAAGAAGAAATGAAATATTTAAAATGCTTTTAAATTCTGTTAAGCCTTTAAAAGGAATAGATTTAGCCAATAAGCTTGGTGTAACCCGTCAGGTAATAGTAAGGGATATAGCCATACTAAGAGCTGAAGGAAGGGCTATAATAGCTACTCCTGAAGGATATATAATATACAATGCAGGAGACATTAAAATAACCAGAATAATTGCTGTAAACCATAATAAAGATGAATTATATGATGAAATGAGTACAATTATAAAATATGGTGGAAGAATAGAAGATGTTATAGTAGAACATCCTCTTTACGGAGAAATAAAATCTAATTTACTTATAAAAAATGCAGCGGATTTAGAGGCTTTTATGAAATCCTTCAATGGACTTAAAGCCGAGCCTTTATCTACACTTACCGCAGGGCTTCACCTTCATACTATATCTGCTGATGATGAGGAAACTTTAGATAGAATAGTTGAGGAATTAAAAAATAAAAATTATATAATAGTAGATTAAATTCTAAGTAAGTTTAATAGACTATTTTTATATATAAATTAATGGTGTGGGAGAAGATTTTACATGAAAAAGAAAAATTATTTTATTTACATTGCTTTAATCCTTATAGTGGTTGTATCACTTCTTGCTTCATTAACCGGTTTTCTTATTAATTTGCAGTGGTTTAAAGAAGTAGGATATCTTCAAATGTATTTTATCAAAATTTCTGCAGTATTGAAGTTTATGCTGCCAATATTCCTAGTTTCATTTATAGCAATATGGCTTTATTACAGAAGTTTAAAGAAGAATTTTCCTAATATAAATGCTGTAAATGATGTAACTTATAAAAAGAAAAAGAGAGAAAATCTGTTTTTAACTTTAGGAAACATAGCTGTTTCTTTGATGTTTTCCTATAATATTGCGTCCACCTACTGGTATAGGATATTACAGTTCAGCAATTCAGTAGATTTTAATTCTGCAGATCCTATATTTAATAAAGACGTATCATTTTATGTATTTAAGCTTCCTTTAATTCAGTCTATTTATAGTGCTATGATGATGCTTCTGGTATTTTTTGCAGTGGTAACTGTTGTTATATACGGCTTCAGCCTTGCAAAAGACAAAGTATTAAAAGGTAAAAACGGAAAGAGAATAATAGATTTTTCCAGCGGTGCAACTAAGTTCTTTGCAAAGCAGATGGCACTTTTAGCAGCTATCATACTTATAATGGTCTCTTTAGGGTATATTTTAAAGGCTTATTATTTAGTTTACAGCCCAAGAGGAGTAGCTTTTGGTGCCAGCTATACAGATGTTAATGTAACTTTATTATTTTATAGAGTAATTACCGTTATGGCATTAATATCTTCCGTTATAGTGTTTATAAGTCTTAAAAAATCAAAAATTAAACCTATAATCTTTTCTGTGGCAGCTATGATAGTTTTGGTTGTATTAGAGCCTATAACCGCTAATGTAGTGCAGCAGTTCAGAGTAAGACCAAATGAATTTAACCTGGAGAAAAAATATATTGAATATAATATAGATGCTACAAGAAAAGCCTTTAATATTCATAATATAGAAGAAGTACCTTTTTCAGCAGATAAAAAACTTACTGCTCAAGATATAGAAAAAAATAAAGATATAATAGATAATTTAAAAATAAATTCCTTTGAGCCTGTGTTAAATTTTTATAATCAGGTTCAGGTAATTAAAAATTACTATACCTTCAATGATATTGATACTGATAGATATATGATAAATGATAAATACAATCAGGTATTCATATCTCCAAGGGAAATTAATTCTGATGCTATAGATAATTGGCAGAGTAAGCATTTAAGGTATACTCATGGATATGGTATAACCATGAGTAAGGTAAACTCAGTTACTCCAGAAGGACAACCTGATTTTGTTATTAAGGATATACCACCTCAAAACAATACTCAGTTAAAATTAGATAATCCTAGAATATACTTTGGAGAAAGTACTAATAATTATGCTGTGGTAAATACTGATTTGATGGAATTTGACTATCCTAAGGGTGAAAAGAGTGAAGAATATAAATATACAGGTAATGCTGGTATAAAGATGAGTTTATTAAATAAGATTCTTTTCTCTATGTACGAAGGAAATGCTCAAATATTTCTATCTGATGCTATAAATAATGATAGTAAAATACTTATAAACAGAAATATAATGGAGAGAGTTAATAAGATAGCACCATTTTTAAATTATGATGGAGACCCTTACCTTGTAATAAATGAAGGTAAGCTGGTTTGGATTATAGATGCTTATACTACAACTGATAAATATCCATTTTCACAACCCTACAGAGGTATAAACTATATTAGAAATTCCATAAAGGTAACAGTTGATGCTTATAACGGAGATGTAAATTTCTATATAATAGATAAAAATGATCCTATAGCAGAAAGCTATTCTAAAATATTTAAAGGATTATTTAAGGATGCTTCAGAGGTTCCTGAGGGCATAAAAAGCCACTACAGATATCCATCTACCTTATTTGAAATACAGGGAGAGGTACTTACAAAATATCATGTAACCAATCCTTTTAAATTCTTTACAGAAGAGGATAGATGGCAGGTATCCACTGCAAAGAAGAATAACGATACTGAAAAAAAGGTAAATGAATCAGGTTATGTAATGACCAAGGTTCAGGGAGAAGAAAATCCTGAAATGATGCTTTTTGAATACTTCAATATAAAAGATAAACCTAATATGGTATCTATATTTGGAGCCAGAATGGATGGAGAGGATTATGGAAAGCTGATTTTATATAAATTTCCTCCTCAAAAAACAATATATTCACCTGCTTTGTTTATGAATAAAATCAATCAGGATACCACTATATCTAAAGAAATGTCCTTATGGAATTCTAAGGGATCAACAGTAGATTATGGAGATACCTTAATAATTCCTATAAATGAATCATTGCTTCATGTTCAGACGCTTTATTTAAGATCCGGTGGAAATACAAGTATTCCGGAAATGAAGAGAGTAATACTATTTGACGGTGAAAGGCTTGTAATAGAAGAAAATATAGAAAAGGCATTAGCTTCTTTATTTAACTATGCTCCTCAAAATCCTCAGCATAATAAGCCTCAAGAAGAAATAACCGAGGAAGCAAAAGGAGAGTTGAAAAAAGCTAAGGATGCCTATGACAGGGCTATTGAAGCTCAAAGAAACGGAGATTGGGCAAAATATGGAGAATATATAAAAGAGTTAGGAGATATAATTGATAATCTAAATAAATAGTTATGATATAATAAAAAAGGAATCAATGATTATGCTGCTTATATATTAAGCAGGGTTAGGAGGAAGAGCATGGATTATGATGTTCTTGTGCTTGGAGGAGGTATTATAGGGTGTGCTGTTGCCTATGAGTTATCAAAATATAATTTAAATATAGCTTTGATAGAAAAAGACTTTGACATAGCAGATGATATATCTTTTGTAAATACTTCTATTGTTTATGATGGATCAGAAGCTGAGGATGATTTTATGGCAGCCCTTGAGATATTAGGTAATTCCATGTTTGATGATATAACTAAAAAATTTAAAGTTCCTTTTAAAAGAATCGGTTCATTAACTATTGCAGAAGATGATGAAGGTATAAAATTTATTGAGGAAAAATATAAAAAGGCAAAAAAAAGAGGGATAAAAGATATTCATATTATTGATGACAAGGCTGTTAAGGATATAGAGCCAGGCATTGAAGGTGAAGTGAAAAAAGCGCTTTATGCCAGGAATACAGGAGTAGTATGCCCTTATGATCTTGCGATAGCATATGCTGAAATAGCCTTTGATAACGGAGTTAGCTTTAAGCTTGAAGAGGTTGTTTTAGATATTCAAAAGATGGCTAAAGGTCTTAAGGTAATCACAAATAAAAATAAGTTTTCCTGTAAGGTTGTTATAAATACAATTCCCGGAGAAAGCTACAGCATTGATAATCATAAATTTACGGAAAAGAAAAAAGGACGAGATATTACCTATATTTCATTAGAAAATAAATTTAGATCAAAGCTTTCTAATATACTTTTTACTTCAAGAAAAAATGATAATTTTATCCTTCATACTCCTTCTTTAAATGGAGGTAACCTCATAGGGATATGCGAAGAAAAACCTTTAGGTTTTCATAATGCAGTTAAAAGTTCCTCTAGAATAATAAAGGATTTAACTAAAATGATGTGAATAGTTTTTTTCAATCAAAAATATTCTTTGATAAGATTGTAATAAACGATAGTGATATACAAAAGGGATATATGAAGGTTACAGGAGATAATTATGCAGAGATAACAGTTACTCCCTCCATTGCAAAGATGGTTTGTGAAAGCATAGTTAGTTACCTTAACTGCGTACCTAATAAGAACTTTATAGATAAGAGAAGGGAATTTTACAGATTTAAAGATCTTACTAAGGAAGAAAAAAATGAGATTATTTCCTTAGATAAAAGGTATGGCAAAATCGTATGTCTTTGCAATCAGGTTACTGAAGGTGAAATTGTAGACAGCATAAGAAGGCCCCTGGGTGCCAGAACCGTTGAAGGGGTTAAAAGAAGAACAGGAGCAAGCTTTGGAAGCTGCCATGGAGCATACTGCATAAATAAAATAATTAAAATTCTTGCTAGAGAAATGGATAAACAGCCTACTGAATTGGTAGAGGACTCAAAAAATTCAAAAGTGCTTTTAGGAAGGATTAAAGAGTTTGATGAAATTTAGAAAGGAAATAGAAATGGAAGAAGAAGTATTAACCACTTTAGTGAGAGTTAAAGGCAGCAGCAAATACAATGTAGTTTCTGTGAAAAGCAGTAAGCCTATAGACAAAAATTTATGGGTAGAATGTTCAAAGGTTTTAAGCAGGATTTATGTAGGCATCCCCATTGAAATAGGTGATATAATATGCAAAAACATATTAAATACCGGGGTGGATATAGTTGCTACAAGAAATATTGATTCTTAGGTGTTGACAGTCTATAACAATGAAGTATAATATAAATAATATATATTTCCTTGAACATAATAAATATTATAAACCTTCGAAGAGAATAGTAATAAGGTTTTAATTTAAAGAGAGTCAGTGTAGGGTGCAAACTGACAGTTATACCTTATGAATCCGCCTCTGAGGGACTGCGATGAGCAGTACGGTAAAACCGTTATATTATTGAGAGAACAGCTATTCAGCTGTTAATTAGGGTGGCAACGCGGAGTCTTTCGTCCCTTTGTGGATGAAAGGCTTTTTTTATTTATTTTTATTTATAATCACAGGATTTTTTTTATTATCTATAAAATACTATTTATTAGGAAAGGAGAGCTTAAAATGCTGGATATTAAAAGAATAAGAAATAACCCTGAAGAGATTAAACAAGCTTTAAATGACAGAGGAGAAGATTTTGATGTATCTGTTATAGATGAAGTTTTAGCTTTAGATGAAAAGAGAAGACAGATACTTGTGGAGGTAGAAGCTTTAAAAAGCAAAAGGAATCAAGTTTCTTCAGAGATACCCAAGCTTAAGAAGGCAGGTCAGGATGTAGCTCCAATAATGGAGGAAATGAGGCAGATAGGTGATAAGGTTAAAGCTTTTGACGGAGAAGTAGCTGAGATTGATGAAAAGATAAAATATATAATGATGAGGATTCCTAATATTCCAAACCCTCAGGTTCCAAGCGGTGATACCGATGAAGATAATGAAGAGATTAGAAAGTGGGGAGAGCCTACTAAGTTCACCTTTGAACCTAAAGCACACTGGGATTTAGGTACAGATTTAAATGCTTTGGATTTTGAAAGAGCAGGTAAGGTTACCGGTGCAAGATTTACTATGTATAAGGGCTTAGGAGCTAGATTGGAAAGAGCTATAATTAACTATTTCCTTCAAAAGCATACCATGGAAAATGATTATATAGAAGTTTTCCCACCTTTTATGGTAAACAGAGAAAGCATGACAGGTACAGGACAGCTTCCTAAATTTGAAGAGGATGCATTTAAGCTTAATGGTTTGGATTACTTCTTAATTCCTACAGCTGAGGTTCCTGTAACAAATATGTACAGAGATGAAATATTTAAAGGAGAAGAGCTTCCTGTAAAGCATGCTGCCTACAGTGCATGTTTCAGAGCAGAAGCAGGATCAGCAGGAAGAGATACAAGAGGACTTATAAGACAGCATCAATTCAACAAGGTAGAGCTTGTTAAGTTCTGTAAGCCAGAGGATTCCTACGAGGAGCTTGAAAAGCTTGTTAAGGATGCTGAATCAGTACTTCAGGGATTAGGACTTCCTTATAGGGTTGTTAAGATATGCAAAGGTGACTTAGGCTTTACCGCTGCCTTTAAATATGATATAGAAGTTTGGATGCCAAGCTACAATAGATATGTGGAAATTTCAAGCTGCAGTAACTTTGAAGATTTCCAGGCAAGAAGAGCAAATATAAGATATAAAAATACTCCAAAGGATAAACCACAGTTTGTTCACACTTTAAACGGATCAGGAGTAGCTATAGGAAGAACTGTAGCAGCAATCCTTGAAAACTTCCAGCAGGAAGATGGCAGCATAGTTGTACCAGAAGTATTAAGACCATTCATGGGAACAGATATAATAAAATAACATTTTATGTAACTACCCCTGGGGTGTTGCCTTTTATTGGGAACACCCCAGGGGTGAATACAAAATTTGTAAATAGGTTAAATACATAATTATCATAAAGTGGAATTAATTAATATAAGGCTTATATATACTTTTATATAAAAATTGTTGACAGAGTTTAAACCAGTTGTTATAATAATATTCGTGACTAACATGGAAAGATGGTCGAGTTGGTTTAAGGCACCGGTCTTGAAAACCGGCGTACGGGTGACCGTACCGTGGGTTCGAATCCCACTCTTTCCGCCATTTAATTATATAATAAACACAATATTATGTAAGCCATGGAGAAATACTCAAGAGGCCGAAGAGGCGCCCCTGCTAAGGGCGTAGGTCGGGTAACCGGCGCGAGGGTTCAAATCCCTCTTTCTCCGCCAGAAAAAAGCATCTATAGATGCTTTTTTTCATTTTAAATGAACAATGGAGACGGCAGTCGACAGTGGGACTATTACGAAAAGAGCCCGAAGGGGCAAATCTCTCTTTTATTATAATTGGTAATAATAAATAATATCCGAAATTATATATTTCCACCCTTTTATATAAATTGAAGATAAAGAGGACAGGTTATCTGCTAAATAAAGCTTACCGCATATAGAGGGGAATTTTTCCCAGTATTCACCGGAATCAGCCTTTTTAAGCCATTCCTTCTGTTCCTCCTCCTTCTTTTCCTTCACAGCTTCTATGAGCATTAATTTTGCCTTTTGAAATTTATCTTTGTAATTTTCAGAAGAAAAATTAATGATTTTAATATTATCTTTATAAGATAGAAGATGAGCGAAGCCTTCATCAAATACTATATAGTTTAATTTTTGAAGATAGGAGGCGTTTTTAATTAAAGGGTACTTTTCCTTTATACATTTATGGGTAAATTCATGAGTGAGAAGTATTTTTATAATAATATTTAAATCATATCCTTTTTCCGCATATTGTGAAAATCTAATTAAATCAAATATTACATAATCCCTTCCATTAAATTCTCTAAACATTGCATCATAGGGAAAAGGACAACCTACTGTAAGTATTACAGGAGTATTTTCTAAAATACTTTTAAAATTAGGAAACAGTAAATTGAAGTATTCTTCATTAAATGGTTTAAAATCCTTTAAAAAAGATATTATCCTTTTATAAATATCTTGAATTAGTATTTCATTTTTATAAGAAGGTTCTTTAAAAAGGTATCTATCCTTTTCAATATTATAAAACACCCAATGATCACTATATTCTTTATAATCTGCCTTAATTAAATATTTCTTTATAATTTCATCCTCTAATATCATATTTACAACTTTCTCATTAAGAAAAATGACTATTTTTATTTAATGGCAAAATCCTATAGTATAATTATATGTTAATTCCATTAATTTGTAATTAATATGCAACCTAGAGATATATTTAAATATAGAGGTAAATAATCTCACATTATCCAGTCAGAAGTATGCAAATTAGTTGTATAATATTAATATGAAATTTAATTCAGCAATTATAAATTTATAAGAATAGCTGTTGTACAAGGAGGTTGAAAATATGACGGAAACAATAAACAGCAATATCAGTAATGAAGCAAAATCTGTACTTATTAAGATGCAGAAAAATGAAATAACAGAATATGAAATATATTCTCGAATTGCAGCCAGGGTAAAAGATAAGAATAACAGAGAAGTAATTATGCGTATTGGAAGAGAAGAAAAGGTACATGCGGATATATGGAAAAAATATACCGGTGTGGATGTAAAGCCTAATAAATTCAAGGTGTTTTTATATACCATGATTAATTTTTTATTTGGTTTTACCTTTGCCTTAAAGCTTATGGAAAAAGGCGAAGATGATGCCTCAGAAGTTTACAGCACCTTGATAAAAGAAGTGCCTGAGGCCAAGGAGATATATGAGGATGAAAACAAGCATGAAGCGGAGCTTTTAAACATGCTGGATGAAGAAAGGCTTCATTATGTAGGTTCTATGGTATTAGGACTTAATGATGCTTTAGTAGAGCTTACAGGAACCCTTGCAGGGTTAACCTTTGCACTGCAGAACAATAGGATAGTAGCACTTTCAGGACTTATTACAGGGATATCTGCCACTTTTTCCATGGCTTCCTCTGAGTATTTGTCTGCCCGTTCTGAAGGTCGTAAGGATGCTTTAAAATCCTCTGTTTATACAGGGATCGCTTATCTTATAACCGTAGTGCTTTTAGTTCTGCCTTATTTAGTTACTCCAACTGACGGATATTTAACATCTTTAACAATAATGCTTGTTACTGTGGTAGTAATTATATTTGTATTTAACTATTATATATCTGTAGCTCAGGATCTAGATTTTAAAAAGCGTTTTGGAGAAATGGCATTAATAAGTCTGGGGGTTGCAGCTTTATCCTTTATAGTTGGGTTACTGGTTAAGAAATTTTTAGGTATAGATATATAGATTAAACTGAATTATTTTTATAAAAAAGAGATGGAAATAAAAATTCCTATCTCTTTTTTATTTCTTAAAATCTTAATACAATCTTTATACCTTCTTATATAGTCCTAACACTATTTTTATGCCTTTTTTTCTATAATAAAAATTACTATAAGAAAGGAAGGAATATATATGGGCATTATCATTTATGCAATGGGAATTACAGCATTATTATTATTTGTATATCTATGCAGGATACTACTTAGGGGGGATAAGCAATGAATGAAATTTTAGAGTATGGATTATATTTAGCAATTTTAGTTTTACTTGCTATTCCTCTTGGAGGGTATATAAGCAAGGTTATGGACGGAGAAAAAGTGTTTCTGTCAAAGATACTGACTCCTATAGAAAATTTTATTTATAGGATTCTTAAAATAGATAAAAATGAAGAAATGGGCTGGAAAGAGTATTCTAAATCTATTTTATATTTCAGCTTATTTGGTTTTGTATTTCTGTTTCTGCTTAATATGCTTCAAGGGGGATTGTTTTTAAATCCTGAAGGTATTAAAGGAACTTCATGGCATTTAAGCTTTAATACTACTTCAAGCTTTGTTACCAATACTAATTGGCAGGCATATTCAGGGGAAAGCCAGCTTAGTTATTTAACTCAGATGTTAGGTCTTACAGTTCAGAATTTTGTGTCTGCTGCTGCTGGCATTGCAGTGTTATTTGCCTTGATAAGAGGCTTTGTAAGAGTAAAGGGGAAAGGACTTGGAAGCTTTTGGGTAGATACTACAAGGATAATCTTATATATTTTAATACCTTTATCTATAACCGTAACTCTTGGAACAGTGTCCCAGGGAGTAGTACAAAACTTTAAAAGTTATGAAGAGGTTCAGCTATTGGAACCTATATCCTTAGAGGATGGCACTATAATTAATAAGCAGGCAGTTCCTCAGGGGCCTGCTGCCAGCCAGATAGCAATCAAGCAGTTAGGAACAAATGGCGGAGGCTTTTTTGGAGTAAACTCAGCACATCCTTTTGAGAATCCTACACCTTTTTCTAATATTTTAGAAATGATATCTATACTGCTGATACCTGTTGCCTTATGCTTTACTTTTGGACGAAGTATAAAGGATAAAAAGCAGGGGAGGGCGCTATTTATAGCTATGTTTATACTGCTGGTATCTGCTACGGCACTAATAGGAATTAACGAAGCAAAGGCTACTCCTCAGCTTTCCAGCAATGGTTATGTGGATATATCCAATGCAGCACAGGCAGGGGGAAATATGGAGGGAAAGGAAACCCGTTTTGGTATAACAGCTTCAAGCACCTGGGCTGCCTTTACTACTGCAGCTTCTAACGGTTCTGTAAACTCTATGCATGACAGCTATACTCCTATTGGAGGAATGATAGCTATGCTGCAAATGCAGCTGGGAGAAGTTATATTTGGAGGTGTTGGAAGCGGTCTTTATGGAATGCTGGCTTTTGCTATAATAGCTGTATTTGTTGCAGGATTGATGGTTGGACGAACTCCTGAGTATTTAGGTAAAAAAATAGAGCCTTATGAAATGAAAATGGCCATGCTGATTTGTCTGGCTACTCCTATTGCAACTTTGATAGGAAGCGGAGTGGCAAGTTTGATTCCCTCCGTTGCAGACAGTTTAAATAACGGTGGTGCTCACGGCTTTTCTGAGCTTCTTTATGCTTATTCTTCCACGGGAGCAAATAACGGATCTGCTTTTGCAGGTTTTGCCGCTGATACGGCATTTATCAATGTTTCTACAGGCTTGATAATGCTCTTTGTAAGGTTTGTGCCTATGGTTGCCGCTTTAGCTATTGCAGGCTCTCTGGTACAAAAGAAGAAGGTGGCGGTAAGTGCAGGTACCCTTCCTACGCATAATGCTTTATTTATAGGGTTACTGATAATGGTAGTGCTTTTGGTGGGAGCTTTAAGCTTTTTCCCAGCCTTAGCTTTAGGTCCTATTGCTGAATTCTTTGGAATGTTTATATAGAAGGAGAAAAATTATGAGTAAAAATAAGCTGAAAGCAGTAGATAAAAATATATTAATAAGAGCAATTAAAGATTCATTTAAAAAATTGAATCCTAAAATACAAATACAAAATCCGGTTATGTTTATAGTATATATAGCATCTATTCTAACTTCTATATTATATATAGCAGCGCTCTTTGGAATTAAGGATAATTCACCTCACTTTATATTAGCTATTGCAGTGCTTTTGTGGTTTACAGTTTTATTTGCTAATTTTGCTGAAGCAATAGCAGAGGGAAGAGGAAAAGCACAGGCAGATGCTTTAAGATCATCAAAAAAAGATGTGATGGCTAATAAAATACCCTCTGCTGACAATATGACTAAAATTACTAAAATAAACTCTGCATCACTGAAAAAGGGGGATATTGTTATAGTACATGCAGGAGAGCAAATTCCTGCTGACGGGGAAGTTATAGATGGAGCTGCATCTGTAGATGAGAGTGCTATAACAGGTGAGTCTGCACCGGTTATCCGTGAAAGCGGAGGAGATAGAAGTGCAGTTACAGGAGGTACCACAGTAATATCAGATTGGCTTATAATAAGTGTTACCAATGATCCCGGTGAAAGCTTTTTAGATAAAATGATAGCAATGGTTGAGGGGGCTGAAAGAAAAAAGACACCTAATGAAATTGCATTAGAAATATTACTGGTTTCTCTCACAATGATATTTTTAGTGGTTACAGTAACTTTATATGCTTATTCGGAATTTGCTTCAGTGCAGGCAAAGCAATTAAATACTATATCTGTTACTTCATTGCTGGCACTTTTAGTATGCTTAGCACCAACCACTATAGGAGCTTTGTTATCAGCTATAGGTATTGCAGGAATGAGCAGGTTAAACCAGGCAAATGTTCTTGCTATGAGCGGAAGAGCCATAGAAGCTGCCGGTGATGTGGATATATTGATGCTGGATAAAACCGGTACAATAACCTTAGGAAATCGTCAGGCAAGTGAATTTATACCTGTAGATGGTGTAGATATAAGAGAGCTTGCAGATGCAGCTCAATTATCTTCCCTTGCAGATGAGACACCAGAGGGAAGAAGTGTAGTAGTATTAGCCAAGGAACAGTTTGGTATAAGAGGAAGAAATCTCAGTGAACTAAATGCTAAATTTGTGCCTTTTACCGCAAAAACAAGAATGAGCGGTGTAGATTTTTTAGATAATGAAGTGAGAAAGGGAGCCGCAGAAGCAGTTAAGGAGTATGTTTCTTCTAAGGGGGGAGAGTATTCCAAAGAATGTGATGAGGTTGTAAAGGAGATATCTAAAGCGGGAGGAACCCCTCTTGTAGTAGCGAAAAATGGCAGGATATTAGGGATAATACACTTAAAGGATATTGTAAAGCAGGGGGTAAAAGAGAAGTTTTCTGATCTTAGAAAGATGGGTATTAAAACTATAATGATAACAGGAGATAATCCTTTAACTGCTGCTGCAATTGCTGCTGAAGCAGGAGTAGATGATTTTCTTGCTGAAGCAACACCGGAAGGAAAGTTGAATTTAATACGAGATTATCAAAGCAAAGGACATTTAGTTGCTATGACCGGTGATGGTACAAACGATGCTCCTGCACTGGCACAAGCTGATGTAGCCGTTGCTATGAATACAGGTACTCAGGCTGCAAAGGAAGCCGGTAATATGGTGGATTTAGATTCTTCACCTACAAAGCTTATAGATATAGTAAGAATAGGGAAACAGTTATTAATGACAAGGGGTGCACTTACCACCTTCAGTATTGCAAATGATGTGGCAAAGTATTTTGCAATACTTCCTCCGCTGTTTATGGGGCTGTATCCTCAGCTTTCTGTTCTTAATATCATGAGGCTTCAAAGTGCTGAAAGTGCAATACTATCTGCGGTTATTTACAATGCTTTTATTATTGTAGCTTTAATACCGCTTGCATTAAAAGGAATTAAATATCGTGAAGTATCCGCAGGTAATCTGCTTAGGAGAAACATTTTTATATATGGAATAGGAGGCATAATTGCACCTTTTATTGCCATTAAA
>NZ_CCXI01000157.1 GCF_000820705.1 Clostridium polynesiense
GATATTATCATAAATGCAATGAGATTGGTTTAGTTAAGGAGATTTGATAATACAATGGCATTGGTTTAAGATAAGGAGACTTGATTAAGTATGAAAAAAGATAAAACATTAATATTTAGAGCTTTTATATTCTTGATTATATTCACAATGATTACCGGTTTTATATACCCCTTTGTATCTACAGGTTTATCTCAAATATTTTTCAGTAATAAGGCAAATGGAAGTATAATAGAGGTAGATGGCAAAAAGTACGGAAGCGTATTACTTGCACAACAGTTTACTGGAGAGAGATATTTATGGGGACGTGTTATGAATATAAAAACCGATATTTTTACTGATGATGAAGGCAATCCTCTTATGTATTCTGTTCCTTCTAATCTGAGCCCAGCAAGTGATGAATATAAAGAGCTCATAGAAGAAAGGGTAAATAAAATAAAAGCAGCACATCCTGAGAAAAAGGATGTTCCTATTCCTGTAGATCTTGTAACATCATCAGGAAGTGGATTAGATCCGCATATTTCTCCTGCTGCAGCGGAGTACCAAATAGAAAGAATCGCTAAGAGCAGGGGTATTACAGAGGATGAAGTAAGAAAGGTGGTTGAAAAATATACAAAAACTAAGTTTTTAGGGGTTTTTGGTGAAGATACGGTAAATGTCCTTGAAGTAAATCTTGCTTTAGACGGGATAATATAGATAATTTAAAGTATAGTGGTTAAGTATAGAATTTAGGAGGAATATTATGATTCAGAAAAGGCCTAATCCTCAAGAGCTTCTTGAAAAAATTAATAAAATTGAAAATGAACAAAAAAAGGGGAAGCTTAAAATTTTCTTTGGATATGCCGCAGGAGTAGGAAAGACCTATGCTATGCTGGATGCCGCACATACCGCTTTAAATAATGGACTGGATGTAGCAGTAGGATATATAGAGCCTCATACAAGACCTGAGACAATGAAATTATTAAATGGATTAGAAATTATTCCTCCTAAAGAAATTGAATATAAAGGTATGACTCTTAAGGAACTGGATATAGATGCAGCTTTGGAAAGAAAACCTCAGATTCTTATTGTAGATGAATTGGCTCACAGTAATGCTTCAGGATGCAGGCATCCTAAAAGATACAGTGATGTTGAAGAATTGCTGGATGCAGGTATCGATGTATATACCACAGTAAATGTACAGCATATTGAAAGTTTAAATGATATAGTTGCTTCAATTACTAAAATTATTGTAAAGGAGCGTATACCTGATAGAATTTTTGACGATGCCGCTCAGGTAGAGCTTATAGACATAGAACCGGATGATTTATTACAGAGGTTAAATCAAGGAAAAATATATAAGGAAAAACAAGCAAAGCAGGCAGCAGCACATTTCTTCACAAAAGAGAATCTTGTTGCTTTAAGAGAAATAGCCTTGAGGCGTACAGCTGACAGGGTCAATAAGGAGGTTTATATTAATAAGGAAAATGCAAGCATTAACTATCATACCAATGAGCATATTTTAGTATGCTTGAGCTCATCTCCTTCCAATGGTAAGATAATTCGGGCAGCGGCCAGGATTGCACATGCTTTTCATGCTTCCTTTACCGCGTTATTTGTAGAAACCCCTGATTCTAAAGAATTAAAAGAAAGCAATATTAAACAGCTGAGAGCTAATTTAAAGCATGCAGAAGAGCTGGGAGCCACTATTTCAGCTACCTATGGAGAAGATGTCCCATATGAAGTTGCTGAATTTGCAAAGATAAGCGGAATATCTAAAATAATACTTGGAAGAGCAAATAAAAGGACACACAGTATTATACCTAAGACAAGTTTTGTAGATCGATTGATTAACTATGCTCCGGATATAGATGTATATGTGATTCCAGATAAAGACACTCCTGATTACAAAAATAAAATAAAAATATTTAATGGTGTAAAAATAAGCTGGGAAGACAGTATTAAGATGATTGCAATATTGATTGTATGCACTTTGATAGGCTTATACTTTGACAATATCGGATTCAGTGAAGCAAATATCATTACTATATATATTTTAGGTGTTCTAGTTATATCAAGTAAAACTAAAGGCAAAATTTATGGTATGGTAGCCTCTTTAATAGGAGTGCTGACTTTTAATTTTTTCTTTACCGATCCCAGATTTACCTTTAATGCTTATGGAGCTGAGTATCCTGTTACCTTTATGATTATGCTTATATCTGCAGTAATAACAAGCACCCTTACCAACAGAGTGAAAAGCCAGGCGGATATCTCTGCTGTAAATGCCTACAGGACAAACATACTCCTTAGGATAAGTGAAGAACTTCAAAAGGCTAATTCTCTGGAGCAGATAATACTTACCTCTCAGAATCAGATAAATAAACTTTTAAATAAAGCTATTATATTTTATACCGTTAAAGATAACAGCATATTAAATACCTATATTCAATCTTCTGAAGATGGTGAAGTGATAAAAAACAAGTATACAGACAGAGATGAAAAAGCAGTAGTGAGCTGGGTTATTAAGAATAAGAAAAAAGCCGGTGCTTCTACAGAAACCCTTCCGGGAGCTAAAGCTTACTATCTGCCTTTAATAGGTCAGCAGGAGGTTTTAGCGGTTATAGGAATTTTTTTAGAAAATAACCATAGCCTTGATAATGATGAAAAGTCTTTATTAACAGCTATATTAAATCAAATTTCCTCTGCCATTGAAAAATATAATTTGAATGAAGCACAGAAAAATGCTCTAGCTCAAGCGGAAAATGAAAGGTTTAAAGCTAACCTTCTAAGAGCGGTTTCTCATGATTTAAGAACTCCTTTAACCAGTATTTCCGGAAATGCAAATTTAATCTTATCTAATAGATTTGATGAAGAAAGCAAAAGAAAGCTCACTTTAGATATTTATGATGATGCCTTATGGCTTATTAATTTAGTGGAAAATTTATTATCTGTATCCCGTATGGATAACGGTTCGGTAAGCCTTAAGACTGAGCCGCAGCTGGTTGAGGAAATAATAGAAGAAGCTCTGCAGCATGTTAACCGGAAAGCCAGTGAATATAGTATAAATGTAAATAATGCTGATGATCTTTTGATGGTAGAGGTTGATGTAAGATTAATCATACAGGTAATTATTAATATTGTAGACAATGCTATAAAATATACCCCTCCAGGCTCTCAAATAGATATTAATTGTTTTTCAAAAGGTGACAAGGTGATTATGGAATTTGCTGATAACGGAAGCGGAATAAGCGATGAAAACAAAAAATATATTTTTGATATGTTTTTTACTGTAAATGGTAATAAGGGGGACAGCAGAAGAGGATTAGGGCTGGGATTAGCACTATGTAAATCAATTATAGATGCTCATGGAGGCAGTATTTATATAAGAGACAATTGTCCTAAAGGCACTGTCATAGGATTTCAGCTTAAAAAGGTAGAAATAAAAAATATATAAAAAAGCCAGAGAGGCAGGTGAAGCAGCCAATGAAAACTTCAATTTTAATCATTGAAGATGATAAAGCTATAAGAAATTTTATTAAAGCTGCTCTTGATGTAAATGAATATAAGTGCTTTACTGCAGAAAGCGGAGAAGAAGCTATATTTATAACCACTTCAAGAAAGCCGGAAATTATTATACTGGATTTAGGACTTCCTGATATAGATGGAGTAGATATTATAAGAAAGATCAGAAGCTGGTCTATTTGTCCTATCATCGTAGTCAGTGCCAGAAGCGAAGACAAGGACAAAATTGAAGCTTTAGATGCAGGAGCTGATGATTATTTAACCAAACCTTTTAGTGTAGATGAACTTCTTGCAAGAATAAGAGTGGCAATACGAAAAATGAGCTATGATACAAGTTCAAATAAAAACAGTGCTGAATTTATAAATGGAGGATTAAAGATAGATTATTCCTCAGGATGTGTTTTTTTAGATAATAATGAAATACATCTCACTCCTATAGAATATAAGCTTCTTTGTCTTCTGGCAAAAAATGCAGGTAAGGTGCTTACACATACCTATATTTTGAAAGAAGTCTGGGAAAATCCACTGGAAAGTGATGTTCAGTCCTTAAGAGTTTTCATGGCTACTCTTCGTAAAAAGATTGAAAGGGATACAGCACATCCTAAATATATTCAGACTCATATTGGAGTAGGATATAGATTAATCAGGATACAGGGTGATATGGAGGAGTAAGGAAAGCATGCAGCAAACGGATATATTATCCTTTTCAAAAGCTTTTAGTTTGATTTTCGGAGTGAAATTTTCACATCAATACATGATATGTTATAATAATTATTATCAATAGTAATGCTTTTATATAAAAGGAGGAGCAGCTTATGAAGTACTTATTTTTGCAATATCCTAAATGCAGTACCTGCCAGAAGGCAAAGAAATGGTTAAATGAAAATGATATAGCTTACGAAGAAAGGCACATTGTTGAAAATAATCCTACAGAAGAGGAGTTAAAGAACTGGGTATCGAAAAGCGGCATGCCTCTTAAAAAGTTTTTTAATACCAGCGGAAATGTATATAAAGAATTAAAGCTAAAGGATAAGCTTCCCCAAATGTCAGAGGAGGAACAGATAAAGCTCCTTGCCTCCAACGGAATGCTTGTAAAGAGACCTATTATAGTAAGTGAAGATTTAGTTTTAACAGGTTTTAAGCAGGAGGAATGGGAAAAGCTTAAATAATAAATTTATATGGATATTATAATACTTAAAAAAGCATCTTTAGATTTTATCTTTAAATCTATAAGATGCTTTTTATAAATTTAAAATATATTGATTTCTATTTATTTGTAGAAAAATTTATATAAGGATATAATTTAAGTAATATAGATTATCAATAAATCTCAGCATTAAAGAGGAGGTTTTTATGAGTTTAAGATTTATCTTTGGAAGAGGTGGAAGCGGTAAAAGCCAATACTGCCTCGATCAAATTAAAAAGCGTATAGATGAAGGAACAAAAAACAAATTAATACTATTGGTACCTGAGCAGTTTTCCTTTACTGCAGAAAAAAATCTTTTAGATGCCGTAGGTGAACTGAGTATATTAAAGGCTGAGGTGCTTAGCTTTAAAAGAATGGCTCATAATGTTTTCAGCGAAGTTGGAGGAGCTACCCACAAGAGGATGAATGACGCAGGAAAATCCATGCTGCTTTATAAGATAATAGAGGATTCCAAGGAGGATATGGAGATATTTTATAATGCCAGCAGGCAGCAGGGCTTTGTAGATATAATTAACGAAGCTGTTAAGGAGTTTAAAAAGTATAATATTACCCCGGAAATGCTTGAAGTAGCATCTTCGGATTTTAATGACAAAAATGATCTGCATAAAAAGCTTAAGGATTTAAGCCTTCTGTATTCTCGTTTTGAGAAAAAAATAAATGAAAGATTTCTGGACCCGGAGGATGAATTAACCCTCCTTGCTGAAAAGCTTCAGGGCTGCAGCATTTATAACGGTGCTGAAATATGGATAGATGAATTTACAAGCTTTACCCCTCAGCAGTATGCAGTTATAGAAAAGCTTTTAAAGTGCGCTTCTGCAGTTAATGTAACCCTTCTTTCCGACAGTTTAAGCCTATATGATATTCATGATACTACGGACATATTCAATGTAACTAAAAATACTGAAAGAAGAATAGTAGAGCTTGCAGAAAGAACTAATACAGGATATTTAAAGCCTGTGGATTTAAATGGAGACTGCTGTCCAAGATTTAACCACAGCGATGAAATTCAGCATCTTGAGAAACACTTCTTTTCTTTTCCTTACAGCTACTATAATAATGAAGCTGAAAGTCTCCGTCTTTATAAAGCTCAAAACAGCTATGAGGAACTGGAGTTTATAGCTAGGGATATTATAAGGCTCACAAGGGATGAGGGATACAGGTTTAAGGATATAGCTGTAGTATGCAGAAATCTGGACAGTTATGAAAAGCTTACCTCAGTTATTTTCAGGGAATATGATATTCCATACTTTATGGATAAGAAAATTGATATAATGGATAATCCTTTAGTGGTTTTAATCAATTCTATGTTTGATATATTCATGAAGAACTGGTCTTACGAGGCTGTGTTTAGATATTTAAAAACCGGTCTTACTGGAATTCCTGCGGAAGAAATAGACATTTTAGAAAACTATGTTTTAGCCAATGGAATAAGAGGAAGCAAGTGGATGGAGGATATGTGGGGATATAGGTTAACCTATGGCTTTAAAGAGGAAGCAATGACCCTTTATGAAAGCTCCATGATAAACAGGGTAAATGAAACCAGAGAAGCTGTAGTTAAGCCTTTATTGGATATACATGAAAAAATTAAAAGCAAGGCAACGGTAAGAGAGCTATCCGTGGCTATTTACGATTACATAGTAAAAATAGGTGCTTTAGAACGGATGGAGCAGTGGAGAGATAAGTTCAGCAGCAGCGGAATGCAGGAAAATGTAAGTGAATATGATCAGGTTATAGATTTCATAATGGGAGTTCTTGATCAACTGGTGGAAACCATGGGAGATGAATATATAAAGCTGGAGGAATTTTCAAAGATATTAAATGTAGGTTTTTTAAAGTGTGAAATAGGACTCATTCCTATTTCTTTAGATCAGGTTAACGTAGGAGATATAGGCAGAATTAAAAGTCAGGGAGTAAAGGCTTTATATATTATAGGAGTTAACGATGGAGTATTTCCTAAAGCTGATAAAGAAGAGGGGATACTTTCAGATAACGATAGGATTACCTTAAAGGAAAGAGGAATTGAACTGGCAGCGGATACAAAAACTAAAGCCTTTGAAGAGCAGCTTTTAGTGTATACCGCTCTCACCATGGCCAGCAGATATTTAATGATGACATTTCCTATGTCGGATTTTGAAGGAAAGGCATTAAGACCTTCCATCGTAATTTCAAGAGCTAAAAAGATATTTCCAAAGCTTATAGAAGAAAGCGATATAGTAAAGAAAAATATAAAGTATCCTGAGCTTGAAAAGATTTCTTCCCCACAGCCTACCTTTAATGAGCTTATAGGAGCATTAAGAAGGGATTATGAAGGGGAAGAGATAGAGGAGGTATGGAGGCAGGCTCAAAGCTGGTATGAAGGAAGAGAGCCTTGGAGAGAAAAGTCCCACAGAATTATTGAAGCACTTACCTACAGCAATCAGGTGGAAAGCATAAATTCTGAAAAGATAAGAAAGCTTTATGAAAAGCCTTATTATTTCAGCGTTTCAAGGTTGGAGCAGTATTCAGAGTGTCCTTTTGCTTATTTTGTGAAATACGGATTAAAAGCAAAGGATAGGAAAATATATGAATTAAGCTCTCCGGATTTAGGAAGCTTCATGCATGAGGTTTTAGATGACTTTTCAAGGCATATTGAAAATGAAGGTAAGCAGTGGAAAGACTTAAACTCCGAATATTCAAGAAAGATTATATCCTCTATAGTGGATGAAATGCTTGCAAACAAGGAGAACTCCATATTAAACAGCTCTGCTAAATATAAGTATATAGGCAGCAGGGTTAAAAGGATTTTGACAAAGTCTGTTAATATAATTTCAGAGCAGATAAAGAGAGGAAGCTTTAAACCCTTAGGGTATGAAATGACCTTTGGAAAGGGAAAAGAAGATGATATGCCTGCAATCAGGCTTGAACTTCCTTCAGGAGAAGAAATTTTTCTTAGAGGAAGGATAGACAGGGTTGATACCATGGAGATGGATGGCAATACCTATATAAGGATAATAGACTATAAATCAGGCAGCAAGGAACTGGATCTTTCAGATATATACTATGGTCTTCAAATACAGCTTTTAATTTATTTAGAGGCTCTGATTTCAAATTCAGAAAAGTTCATAAAGCAGCAGAGCATTCCAGGAGCTATACTTTATTTCAGGATAGATGATCCTATAGTAAAAGGAAAGCCCGGAATGAGCGAGGAGGAAATAAAAGAGCAGATAATGAAGAGGCTTAAGATGAAGGGACTTTTATTGGGCGATGCCAAGGTTATAAAAGAAATGGATAAAACCATGACAGGATATTCTCTCATTATACCTGCAAAGCTCAACAAGGATGACAGCTTAAGTAAAAGCAGTTCAGCCATTACAGAAGAGCAGTTTGAGATCCTTAGAAATTATGTTAGAGAAAGCCTGGTTAAATTATGTGATGAAATGCTTAAGGGAAATATTAAGATAAAGCCTGCCAAGAAGCTTAAGTATACAGCCTGCCAAAATTGCAGTTATGCTTCGGTATGCCAGTTTGACACCAGTATGAAGGATAACTCCTATAATTACATGCATAAGAAAAAAGATGAAGATGTATGGGAGCTTATGAAGGAAAAAATTCAAGAGGAGCTGAAGGAGGAGAGGAATAGTGGCAACTAAATGGACAGAGGAGCAGCTTCAGGCTATAAATACAAGAGGAGGAAATCTTTTAGTAGCCGCTGCGGCAGGTTCCGGTAAAACAGCGGTTCTTGTAGAAAGAATCATTAAGATAATAACTGATAAGGAAAAGCCTGTGGATATAGATAGACTATTAGTAGTTACCTTTACCAATGCAGCAGCTGCGGAAATGAGAGAAAGAATAGCGGATGCTATTTCTAAGGAGCTTGATAAGAACCCTAATTCCAAGCTCCTGCAGAGGCAGCTCACTCTTTTAAGCCGTTCTAATATAACCACTATGCATTCCTTTTGTCTTGATGTAATAAGAAATAATTTTCATCATATAGATTTAGATCCTGCTTTTAGGATAGCTGCGGATACCGAGGCAGTGCTTATGAAGCAGGATATACTTCAAGAGCTCTTTGAAGATAAATTTGAGGATCAGAAGGAAAGCTTTATAAACCTTGTGGAGGCCTTTGGTGGCGGAAGAGATGACAGAAGGCTTCAGGAGCTTGTATATAGTCTTTATAACTTTTCCATGAGCGGACCCTGGCCGGAAAAATGGCTTAAGGACAAGGCAGAGGAGTTTAACATACAGGAGGATTTTGATATAAGCAGAAGCATTTGGGGAAGGGTTCTTCTTCAAGGTGCTGAGGTAGAGCTTAAAGGGGTAATAGGAAGGATTAAATTTGCTTTAGAAATATGTGAAAATACTGAAGGGTTAGAGCCTTATATTGAAAATCTTACTGATGATGCAGCACTTATAGACAGTTTGATAGAGGCGGTTAAGGAAGGATTTAGTGAGGCTGAAAAAGCATTTTCATCCCTGAGCTTTTCAAAACTTAAGACAGTAAGAAAGGCAAATGTCTCTGATGAAGAAGCTCAAAAAAGAGTTAAGGATATCAGAGATGAGGTTAAGAAAAAAGTAAAAGACATAAATAACAGTATGTTTTCTATTCCTATGGAGGAATCAATAGATAATCTTAAAGCTATGTATCCTCTGATGAAGGAGCTTTCTGCTTTGGTTTTAGAGTTTAATGAAAGGTATAAAAATGCTAAAAAGGAAAGAGGAATACTGGACTTTAATGATCTGGAGCATTATTGCCTGGATATTTTGGTGGATAAAAGCAGTGGAGAAATTAAACCCAGCTCTGTAGCTTTAGAGCTTAGGGAAAATTTTGAAGAGATACTGGTAGATGAGTATCAGGACAGTAATAACGTTCAGGAAACTATAGTAAATATGGTTTCAAGGAAATTTACTGAAAATCCCAATGTATTTATGGTTGGAGATGTTAAGCAGAGCATATATAGATTCAGACAGGCAAAGCCTGAATTATTCCTTGATAAATATAACAGTTATTCAGAGGAAGAGGGAAGCTTAAACAGAAAAATACTGCTTTATAAGAATTTTAGAAGCAGAGAAGAGGTAATAAAGGGAGTTAACTATATATTTAAGGAATTAATGACTACTACTGTAGGAGAGCTGGATTATACTTCAAAGGAAGCCTTGAATCTCGGCGCAGACTTTAAAGAAAATGAAGAAGAAGGAGTTTTTGTAGGAGGAGATATAGAAGTGCATATCCTGGACAGAAGCTCTGAAAAATCCAAGGAGGATATAGAAGAAGAGGAAGAGGTAACGGGAGTAGAAGAAGGAGTAGAAGAACTTTCTGAAGAGGAGTTAGACAACATACAGCTGGAGGCAAGGTTAACGGCAAAAAGGATAAAGGAGCTTATTAATCCTGATGAAGGCGGAGAATTCAAGGTATATGATAAAGCTTTGGAGAATTACAGAAGGGTAAGATACAAGGACATAGTTATACTTTTAAGGGCAACTACAGAATGGGCTCCTATATTTGCTGAAGAGCTGGGACTTCAAGGTATTCCTGTATATTCTGATTCCGGCACAGGCTACTTCCAAACCGTAGAAATAAGGACAATAATGTCTCTGCTTCAGGTTATAGATAATCCCATGCAGGATATTCCTATGCTAGCAGTGCTCAGATCCCCTATTTTTGCCTTTACTCCAGAAGACTTATCTGATTTAAGAGCAGCTAATAAGGAAAACTATTTTTATGAAAGCATAAGAGCTATAGCAGAAGGCTCTGAAGATATAAAGGTGTCAAAGGATGAGCTTAAAGAAAAATGCATTTACTTTATGGAGTATTTAGAAAAATGGAGGGAAAAATCCATTTATATGCCTATTGATGAATTTATATGGTATTTATATATGGACACTTCCTATTACGGTTACGTTGGCGCAATGCCTAAGGGTGTTCAGCGTCAGGCAAATTTAAGGATACTTTTCCAGAGAGCCAGAGAATATGATAAAACCAGCTATAAGGGTTTATTTAACTTTATAAACTTTATAAATAAGCTTAGAAAAAGCAGCGGAGATTTAGGAAGTGCCAAGATACTTGGAGAAAATGAAGATGTGGTAAGAATAATGAGCATACATAAAAGCAAGGGTCTTGAATTTCCTGTGGTGATACTCTCCGGCACCGGAAAGAATTTTAACCTTATGGATTTAAACAGAAGTATACTTTTTCATGAAGAACTGGGATATGGTCCTGATTTTGTTGACATTGAAAACAGAATCAGTTATCCCACTATAGCTAAGGAAGCTATTAAAAGAAAGTTTAGACTGGAAAGCCTATCTGAGGAAATGAGAGTGCTTTATGTAGCCTTTACCAGAGCAAAGGAAAAGCTTATTATTACAGGCTCTGTGAATAACCTCAGCTCCTCTGCAGAAAAATGGTGTCAGGCTGCTGCTTCTGAAGGCAGAATTCCTGAATCCCAGGTTTTAAAGGGAAAAAGCTATTTGGACTGGATAGCTATGGCATTAGCAAAGCATACACAGGGAGAAGCTATAAGAAATATTAACAACAGCACTGTGAATATAACCTCTCAGGATGAGTTATCCACATGGAACGTAAAATTATGGGATAAAAAACAGGTGATTGTGGATGAAAAAAATCCTGCTGTGGATAATTTAGAGGAGGATAATGAATTTAAATCACAGGAAGGAGTATATACAGAAGAAATAAACAGAAGGTTAAGTTGGGAATATAAATATAAATATTCTTCAAAGCTTCCTGCTAATATATCCGTTTCTGAGCTTAAGAGGCAGTCTCTTAAGGCAGAATATGACGGAGAATATGTGAGGCTTTATACCCCTGAAACTCTGAGAAAGCCGGAATTTCTTCAGGAAAATAGAGGGCTTTCCCCGGCAGAAAGAGGTACTGCGGTTCACTTTGTAATGCAGCACTTAGATTTAAATAAAGTACACAGCATAGAACAAATAAATAATCAGATGGATCAAATGGTTAATCAGGAGCTTATAAGAGAAGATGAAAGAAAGGCTGTAAACATCAGAAAGATATTAAGCTTCTTTAAAAGCTCTTTAGGACAGAGGCTTCTCAAAGCCTATAGCGAAAATAAGGTTTATAGGGAAATTCCATTCTTTATAGAGGTTCCAAGCACTGTAGTAAAACCGGAGCTTCCTGAGGATATTTACCAGGAAGAAAAAATAAGGGTTCAGGGGATAATAGACTGCTTCTTTGAGGAAGAAGGAAAACTAGTGCTTTTGGATTATAAGACTGACTATGTAGAAGAAGGCGGAGAAGAAAATATAAAGGAACGCTATAGGGTTCAGATAGACTATTACTGTGAAAGCCTGTTAAGACTTACAGGAATGCAGGTTAAGGAAAAATACTTATATCTCTTTTATAACGGAAGCATAGTAGAAATGTAGAGAGTAATGAAAATTAAAATATAAAAATAAGAAGGAAATTTCAGAAAAAATTTATCTATGAAGCTTAAATAGGTAAGAAATATGTCCTTTTAAATATTGAAAAGCGTACTGCAGTTTCGAACTGCGGCACGCTTTTTGCTCTTTATAAATAAATTTTAATCATAAGCTGTTAAAGAACTTCTTAGCCAGATTTAAGAGTTTATTATAATCATTAAGCTCAGGATTTTCTAAAACCCTGTCTAAAAGATAATTCAATATGTCACCTATAGTTTTTCCCTGTTGGAGATTAAGCTCCTTCATCAGATTCTCTCCGGTAATATTTAGATCTTTTATGCTTAAGGGTTCTTTATTTTCAAGTATAAGCTCTGACTTTTTTTCCATATACTCTATATTTGAATAGTCAAAGGGAGGTGCACTGCTTCTTAAATCAGCTCTTTGAAGCTGAAAGAGCAGAGGCATGTTTTTAGAGCCTATTCTATTTATAAGCTTTTTAATTGTTTTATCCTTAGGCCTATCAAACATTATCATATGTTCCCTTACTAATTTCTTTACTATATCTACGGTTTTATTATCGTAGGTAAGTCTTCTTAATATTTTTTCTGTAAGCTCTGTACCTACCTTATCATGACCGTAAAAGTGTCCTATTCCCTTTTTATCCATTGAAAAGGTCACGGGCTTAGCTATGTCGTGGAACAGCCCTGCCAATCTTAAATATAAATCCTTAGGGGTATTGTCCATTACAGTCAGTGTGTGAATAAAAATATCCTTATCATGATGGGGATTCTTCTGGTCAAAGCCTACCATTTTTTGAACTTCAGGAAGTATGTATTTTAAAAGGCTGCTTTTCTCCAGTTGTATAAAGGCTGAAGAAGGTTTTTCACAAAGAAGTATCTTATTAAGCTCCGTCCGTATTCTTTCATGGCTGATGTTTTTAATAAGACTGCTGTTTTTAATCATGCTGTTAAAGGTATCTTCTTCAATAGAAAATTGGAGCTGTGCGCTGAACCTTATACACCTAAGCATTCTCAAAGCGTCTTCTTTAAAGCGGAGATCTGCATTTCCTACGGATCTTATAATTTTATTATTTAAATCCTGCTGTCCGTTAAAATGATCAATTAATCCCTCTCTATAGTTATATGCCATAGCATTTATAGTAAAATCTCTTCTTGATAAGTCTTCCTGTATGGAGGAAACAAACTCTACTTTTTCCGGTCGCCTGTTATCCTTATATTCTCCATCTACTCTATAGGTAGTAACTTCAAAGGGTTCTTTTTCAATGAGTACTGTGATGGTTCCATGTTTCATACCTGTAGGAATGGTTTTGTTAAAAACATCTATTATATCATCAGGAAGGGCATTGGTAGCTATATCCCAGTCTCCAGGAGTTCTGGACAATAGAGAGTCCCTTACACATCCCCCTACTGCAAAAGCTTCAAATCCATTTCGGTATAATTCATTAATTATAAAATCAACCTTATGAGGCAGGTTAATAATCATATATTCACCTCACTTTATATGCTTAATTGTT
This sequence comes from Clostridium polynesiense, assembly GCF_000820705.1. Taxonomy (GTDB): domain Bacteria; phylum Bacillota; class Clostridia; order Clostridiales; family Clostridiaceae; genus Clostridium_AA; species Clostridium_AA polynesiense. Next base: position 13,611 of record NZ_CCXI01000157.1, read on the forward strand.
ATTATCTCACAATAGTTACTATATAATCAATTTTCCTTAAAAAACGTTGAAAATGCAAGTGAATAAATAGTAACCTATAATTAAAGACTTTATAAATGAAAAGGAGTGAAGGTGTTGTCTTTAGAATTTAAAAATATAAATGAGTTTCAGTTAAATGAAGTAGTAACGGGTTTTTATATAATAAAGTCAGTAGAGGTAAAAACCGGATCTAACGGTAAGAAGTATATGGATTTTGTATTTGGAGACAAAAGCGGGGAAATTAACGGAAAGCTATGGGATGCAGATGAAAACCAGCAGCAGATGTATACAGATCAAATGCTTGTAAAGGTGAAGGGCTTGGTTAATTCCTGGCAGAATGTACTTCAGCTGAAAATAGACCTTATAAGGCCTGTTGAAGAAAGGGATGATGTAAATATAGAAGATTTTGTTCCCTGTGCGCCTTTTGAAGCGGAATATATGTACAATGAAATATTGAATTATATAAATAACATGGAAAATAGAGAAATATCCTCTTTAGTTCTTAAAATTTTTGAAGGTTATAAAGATAAGCTTAAATACTACCCTGCTGCAAAAAAGAATCATCACTCTATAAGAACAGGTCTTTTATATCATATTATGACCATGTTAAGTTTAGGGAAGAAAATATGTGAGATATATGATTTTTTAAATTCAGATATCCTTTATGGTGGAATTATACTGCATGATCTTGCAAAGATGGAGGAAATGGATTCTACTGAGCTGGGAATAGTAAGGGAGTATACCACTGAAGGAACATTATTAGGTCATATAACCCAGGGGATAAAGAATGTGGAGCTTGCGGGCAGAGAGCTTAATACAAACAGAGAAATAATAATGATTTTACAACATATGATACTTTCTCATCATTATGAGCCCGAGTATGGAAGTCCTGTTAAACCTATGATTCCTGAAGCGGAAATACTCCTTCATATAGACATCATAGATGCCAGAATGTTTGATATGCGTAAGGTTACAGCAGAAACAGAACCCGGAGGCTTTTCCGAAAGATTATGGTCTTTAGAAAACAGAAGGATATATAAGCCTCAGGAGTTTTAATATATTAGAAGCGGATTTATTTATCTTATAACCACCGTTGAGCCTTTTTGAAGATTATCATAAATCCATTTAGAGTTTTCCAAGGATAGTCTGATACAGCCGTGAGAGCGAGGTTCTCCTAAAAGGCTATCCGTTATATTTTTTTGCGTTTTATCAAAGGGTATGGAATGAAACAGATAATCTCCGTTAATTCTTACCCAGAATTTTGCTCCATCATTAAATTTAGGATTAAAAAACCAGAGGTCTTTATCACCGTTTGTTATAAACAGCCCCTTAGGAGTATCATGACCGGGTTTTCCTGTAGAGCAGGGAAATTTATCAATAAGCCTCCAGGAATCCTTGCTTCCTTTAAATATATAGGTTATTTGGCTGGCGGTGCTTACCCATGCAAGATAAGGACTGCTGCTGGATAAGCCTAAGGTGTTTATATAGCTTTCTATATGGGAGTTTTCCTTAATATCCTTAGATATATCATCAAAGGATAAAATACTTTTTCCGGAAACTGAACTTGAGCTGCTGCTTTTAGATATATAGTCTGATCTTTTATCTTTATATTCTTTTATTTTTTCCTGTATTTCTTTATCCTGGTCAGTGTACTTGTTTATTGCTTCTAAGGTAGAAATAGCTTTACTGTAATATTCCTTTGAAGCATATTCTGCGGAGGATTTAAGCAGTATACTTTTAAAGCCTCCTAATGCTTTTTTATTTTCCTCTAAGGCTTTATCATATATTGGAGAATATGAGGGGATTTCTTTTAACAGCTTTAAGGCTTCTTCGTAGCTGCCTTTATTTATGTTAACTAAAGCCTTGTCATATAAATCCTTAGAGGTCTTGGCTTCAGGAAGACCGGCTTTAATTTTTTCTATTTTATCACTTTGGGCTCCTAATGCTTTTAAATTTTCTAAAGCTGAAGCAAAGCTTTTTTCAGTGATGTTCTTATCTATAAATTCTTTATTTAAATTGTTGATACAGCTGTTTATAATTCTGAGTTTATCTTTATTAAAAAGCAGCTTTTTAAATATGTTAAAGGAAGCTTTACTTTTTTCTACGGAAGCTGCTTCAGCATAGTCTGATGCATTTAAAGCTTCATTATAGGAAAAAATAAATTTATTATAGGTAAAAGCGCTTAAAGCCACATATAAGGATAATATTACAGCTATAAGGGAAATAAATATCCTGCTGAAGTTTTTTTTGTGAAAACCATTCAAATCCATTGTTTCCTCCTTAGGGTTATTTATAAGTAATTATAACCATCTGGAAAAAATATAGTCATTAACCTGTAAAGGTATATACATTTATTCATATAAAAGCTTATAATTAAAATAACAGATAATAACAAAGGAGTGATAGCATGTCAAATTTACTGGAAAGATTTTTAAGATATGTAAAGGTGGAAACCACCTCCGATGAAAACACTGGAAAAACTCCAAGTACTCCGGAGCAGTTAAATCTAGCCAGGATGCTTTTTGATGAGTTAAAAGCTATGGGTATTAAAGATGTCACTTTAAGTGAGCATGGATATGTATATGCATCAATACCTTCTAATATAGATAAGAAGGTTCCTACTATAGGGTTTATAGCCCACATGGATACATCTCCTGATATGTCAGGAAAAAATGTAAATCCTCAGATTGTAAAAAATTATGACGGAGGAGACATTGTACTTAATAAAGAATTAAATGTTGTGCTTTCTCCAAAGCAGTTTCCTGAGCTTTCAAACTATAAGGGAAAGACTTTAATAACTACCGACGGAACTACCCTTTTAGGAGCAGATGATAAAGCCGGATTATCAGAGATAATGACTGCTGCAGAATATATAATGAACAACCCTGACTTCAAGCATGGGAATATAAAAATAGGATTTACTCCCGACGAAGAAATCGGAGAGGGTGCCGATCATTTTGATGTAGAATTTTTTAATGCGGATTTAGCCTATACTATGGACGGAGGTCCTGAAGGAGAATTGGAATGTGAAAATTTCAATGCTTCAGGAGTAAAGGTTACAGTGAAGGGAAGAAATGTTCATCCCGGTTCTGCAAAAGATAAGATGATAAATTCTATGCTTATAGCCAATGAATATTTAAACAGTCTTCCTGATGAAACACCTTCAAATACTGAAGGTTATGAAGGCTTTTATCATTTAACAGATATTAAAGGAGAGGTTGAGAAAACGGTATTATCCTTTATATTAAGAGATTTCTTCAATGACAGCTTTGATGATAGAAATAGTAAAATGAAAGAAATTGCAGATAAATTAAATGTAAAATACGGTGAAGGAACTGTATCCGTTGAAATAAAAGAACAGTATAGAAATATGAAGGAAAAAATTGAGCCTGTTTGGCATGTGATAGAAAATGCCCAGAAGGCAATGGAAGAGGTAGGGGTAACACCTAACATGGTTCCTATAAGAGGAGGCACCGACGGTGCAAGACTTTCCTTTATGGGTCTGCCTACACCTAATATATTTACCGGAGGAGAAAACTATCACGGTAAATATGAATATGCATGTTTGGAATCAATGGAAAAAGCCGTTGATGTAATTTTAAAACTCATTGAAGTATATACAAGGTAAGTTAATGAATACTCCTCCATATAAGTTTCTTTAAGGAGGAGTATTCATAATTAGAGACAAGGGGTAGATTAATTTGAAAAAAAGCAGATTTAACATCCTGCTTATAATTGGTTTAGTGATTTTTATATTAATGAGATTTGCTCCTTTATTTGCTCCAAGTACAAGCTCCTGTGCTTTAGGAAAAAACAGCAATATAGATATAATATCCTCTTATGAAGAAATAAGCACTGAGGTTTTTATAAGAACATTAAGGGATAAGGAAGGAACAAGCTATTTAACCTTCAGCTTTCTCCTGTTTATAATAGCTAAAAATCTTATAAGAAGAATATATATTTTTTTCAGGTACAGGAATTATATAATTGATATAAGATTTTATTTTAAAAGATTTATAGTAATGTATTTTAACGGGAGCAGATATAAAGACCATACTTCCTTTTCAGTTTAAAACTGTAAAGGGGGGTGGAATATATGTCTTCTATGGATATAACTATAATAGTTGTAGTAGGCATATTCGTTATTGGTGGAATTATACTTAATATACTTTCATCAAAACATAATGATAAAGAAGAATAAGCTAATGTGGGGATAACTCAGAGTTTAAACGTCTTATAAAGTCATATTAAGCTTTATAAGACGTTTCTTTTATTATATAGTATTAATTAAAGAAAAATAAAAATGGACTTATAAATATTTTATTTTAATAAAAAATTTTAGTTAGGGTGGTTAAAATGAAATTTATTCATACTGGAGACTGGCATATAGGAAAAATAGTTAACGAATTCTATATGACACAGGATCAGGAGCATATATTGATGCAGCTGGTGGAACTTATAAGAGAAGAAGAACCGGATGCACTTGTGATTGCCGGAGATATATATGACAGGTCTGTGGCTCCGGTGGAAGCTGTAGAGCTTTTAGACAGAATCTTCAGCTATATACTTTTAGAGCTTGAAACTCCTATTATAGCTATTGCAGGCAATCATGACAGCCCTGAAAGGCTTTGCTTTGGAAATTCCATATTAAATGCCAGAGGACTTTATATTGAAGGGGTTTTAAAAAATGAGCCAGCCAGGGTAGTGCTTCAGGATGAGCATGGACCAGTTAATTTTTATTTAGTTCCCTATACTGATCCTCCGGTAGTTAGAAATATATACCAAAGAGAGGATATAAAATGCCATGATGATGCCATGAAGTGCATTATTGAAAAAATAGAAGAAAAACTCAATAAGGATGAAAGAAATGTTATGGTATGCCACGGTTTTGTAGTGGGCTCTGAGGAGCCTGAGGTCAGCGAATCGGAAAGACCTCTTTCTATAGGAGGGACAGAGTATATAAAGGCTGAATATTTCAAGGCTTTTAATTATACAGCCCTTGGTCACCTCCATGGACCTCAAAGGGTAGGAGCTGATAATATAAGATATTCAGGTTCTCTGCTTAAATACTCTTTTTCTGAGGCAAAGCATAAAAAGAGCGTAACTGTGGTTAATATAGATGAAAAGGGTAATACCTCCGTTCAATTAAGGGAATTAAGCCCTAAAAGGGATATGAGAGTGATAAAAGGAGAATTGAAGGAACTATTAAAACCTGAGATATATATGGATACAAATGTAGAGGATTATATAAACGTAATATTAACGGATGATGGAGAAATATTAGACCCTATAGGTCAGCTGAGAGCTGTATATCCTAACATAATGATGATTACAAGGGAAAACACCTTAAAAAGAAATGAGCCTTCAAAAACCTCTGCAGACGCAGGATTTAAAAAGAAGAGCAAGCTGGAGCTTTTTAAGGATTTTTATAATGATATGACAGGATTGGAGTTTACGGAGGATAAAACCGGCGTTGTTGCCGGCATAATAGAAAAGGTTGAAAGAGAAGAATGGAGGGAATAGACCATGAGGCCTTTAAAGCTTAAAATGTCTGCCTTTGGTCCCTATGCAGGAGAAGAAACCATTGATTTTACAGCTCTTCAGGATAAGAATATATTTTTAATAACAGGACCTACTGGGGCAGGGAAAACAACCATCTTTGACGGCATAACCTTCGCTTTGTATGGAAGAGCCAGCGGTGATGAAAGAAAGAGTGAAAACTTCAGAAGTGATTTTGCTGATGAGGATAGGTTAACCTTTGTTGAACTGTGGTTTGAGGTTAAGGGAAAAAAATACTATATTAAGAGGATACCTCAGCAGAAAAAAAAGAAGGCTAGGGGAGAAGGGTATACAGATCAAAAGTCTGATGCGGAACTTCAATTATCTGAAGAAAAGGTAATAACGGGAATAAAGGATGTACAGGAAAAGATAAATGAGATTTTTGGAATAACCTATGAGCAGTTTAAACAGATTGTAATGATTCCTCAGGGGGAATTTAGAGAACTCTTAAGTGCAAACAGCAGCGAAAGAGAAATTATATTCAGAAAGATTTTTGGGACTTATTCCTTCCGAAGGGTGCAGGAACTTTTAGAGGAAAGCTCAAGAGAACTTATAAGCGGTATAAAAAGCTTTTTAGAGCAGAGAAACACCAATATAAGAAATCTTCAGTGCGGCGAGGATGAGGAATTTGAAAATTTAAAAAATGCCAAGGATTTAAATCTTACGGAAATTTTAAACCGGGCAGAAAAGCTCAGGAAAGAGGATGAAATAAAAAGGATAGAATTAAGTGAAAAAATAGCCAGTATCGATGAAGAGTTAAATTTAATTCAGAAAAGTATAGCTGAGGGCGTACAGATAAATAAGAAGTTTCAGGAAAAAGAAATACTTGAAAGGAAGAAGCAGGAGCTGGAGGAAAAGCGGTATTTTTATTACAATCAGGAGTATTTACTGAATAAAGCGCGCAAAGCAATGGCTATGCAGGGCAAAGAAGAATATTATATAAACAGAAAAAACAATGTAGACTTAAAAGGCCAGGCAAGCATCAAAAGTGAGGAAGCCTTAAAGCATATGGAAAAACTATTCCTTGAGGCTGAAGGTAATATTAAAGCTCAGGAGGAAAAGGAAGAGGAAAGAAAGCATCTTGCGGCTTATATAGCGGAGATGAATAAGGATATAGATAAAGTAAGAGAATATGAAATTAAAAAACAAAGCATAAATGAAGTTTTTGAAAATCTGAAGCTGAGAGAAAAAAATAAAAATGATAAGGTTCTATTTATTGAAGAATTAAAGCTGAACATAGATAAGGTATCTCAAAATCTCGATAGGCTTAAAGACACTGCTTCTAAGCTTTTAGAACATAATAATCATCTGAAAGAGAAGGAGGAAATAAAAAGAAAATTAGACAGGCTTCACTTAGAGGATGAAAAGCTTACGGATATAAGAAACTGCTTTAAGAATTGCCGGGATAAATTTACTCAGGCAGAAGCATGCTATAAAAAAAGCAAAGAAGAATTTGAATATATGGATGAGGTGTTTAGAAAAGGACAGGCTGGTATATTGGCAGAAAAGCTTGAAGAAAATAAACCTTGTCCCGTATGTGGAGCTCTTCATCACCCATCACCTGCAGCTTTAATAGGTGGAGTTCCCAGAGAAGAAGAACTTAAAAAAAGCAAAGTTGTTTATGAAAGAAACCTGGAGATATATAATAATTTATTAAACGAATTAACCAGATATAAAACACAGGGAATATCTCAAAAGGAAGTGGTGGATTCCATTAAAGAGGAGCTTAAGAGCTTTATCATAAGGGATATATCAAATCTTGAAAAGGAAGAGTTAACCGGTTTTGTAAGCAGTGAAAGAGAAGGGTTAAATAGAGATATTGAATTATTAAAGGTGAAAATAAATTCATTAAAGGAAGATGAAAAGCAGCTTAGATTGGATACTGAAAATTTAAAGAAATTAAAGGATAAGCTTATAAAGGAAGAAAAGCTGTTAAAAGATTTAGACAATCTTTATCTGGAGGCCTACGGTCATTATGAAAGAGAATCCGAGGGGCTTAGAAAGCTTAAGGAAGACATTCCTGAAGATATAAGCTCTTTAAAAGCCTTAAATGAAAAGATAAACAGTCATAAAAATAGATTAAGCCTTCTTGAAAAGGAATATAAAGAGGCCCAGTCAGCATTTAACAAGGCTGGTAATGATGCTGCTGCAGCAAGAGCTGATAGGGCAGTCAAACAGAAGGAGTATGAAATTTCTAAGCTTGAACTTCAGGGGGCTCTTAATGATTTTAGAGAAGCTATAAAAGAAAAAGGCTTTCAGGATGAGGGGGATTATCAAAATCATAAGCTTAAGGAAGAGGAAATTGCCCGCATTGATAAATCCATAAAAGATTATAACGAAGAAATAAAATCCACTGTAGATAGATTTGAGGAAGCTATTAAAAATTTAGAGGGCTTAGAAAGAGTGGATATATCCTTAATAGAGCAGAAGCATATAGATATAAAGGAAAAGAGAAGCGTGCTTCTGGAGGAGGATAAAAAGCTTTTTGCCAGAATGAATAACAATCAAAAGCTTCTAGGTGAAATTATAAAGCTTCAGGATGTAATAAAAGAAAAAGAAGAAAGCTACAGAATTATAGGAGAATTAGCACGGGTAGCTAAAGGAGATAACAATCAGAGGGTGAGCTTTGAAAGGTATGTATTGGCAGCTTATTTTGACGATATTATAGAAGCTGCAAATATTAGGCTTTTGAAGATGACCTCGGGAAGATACCTTTTAAGCAGAATTAAGGAAAAAGGAAAGGGAAGTGCTCAGCAGGGGTTAGAACTTGAGGTTTATGATAACTACACCGGAAAAGCAAGGCATGTTAAAACCCTTTCCGGAGGAGAAAGCTTTAAGGCGTCTCTTTCAATGGCATTGGGATTAGCTGATGTGGTTCAATCCTATTCAGGAGGGATAAGCCTAGAAACTATGTTTGTAGATGAAGGCTTTGGAACTTTAGATCCTGAATCCTTAGACAATGCTATTTCAAGTCTTATAGAGCTTCAAAGCTCCGGAAGGCTTGTAGGAATAATTTCACATGTACCTGAGCTTAAGGAAAGAATAGATGCAAGGCTTGAAATTACCCCGGGAATGCAGGGAAGTCATGCGGAGTTTGTTCTTTAAAATAAAAAAACAGTACGAGTTTTCGTACTGTTTTTTAGCTGAAAAAATATATTATTCAACTGTTCCTTTATCTTCATTATCATAAGGCTCTTCTCTAAGAGGCTCAAAGTATCCTTTTGGATATCTACATGCAGGACAAACACCTGGAACTTCTGTTCCTTCATGTATGTAACCGCAGTTTGAGCATTTCCAGAATATTGATTCCTCCCTTTTATAAAGAGTATCATTTTTCATGTGATAATAAAATGCAAGATACCTTGATTCGTGTCTTTCTTCTACTTCAGCAATTTCATTAAAGGAGTGAGCTATTTGTGGGAAGCCCTCTTCTTTTGCTATTTGTGAGAAGTTAGGATATAAAGTACCCCACTCTTCCTTTTCTCCGTCTGCAGCATACTTAAGGTTTTCTAAAGTAGTTTTCTTACCTATTGGATAATCAGCATCTACCTTAATATGAACAGCACCAAGTCCTTCTACAAGATAATTGTAAAATACTTCAGCATGGGCTCTTTCATTGTGAGCTGTTTCACGGAATACATCTGCGATATAATTGTGACCTTCTTCTTCAGCCACTGCTGCATAATATGTGTACCTATTTCTTGCCTGAGATTCACCTGCAAAAGCATTAGCAAGATTTTCAGCAGTTTTTGTACCTTTTAAACTCTTCATTTACAAAACCTCCTTATATTTAAAACAGCTCTTATTATTATGTAGCGAGCTGTTTATTTTATACCATTATGCAGCAGTTTTGGCTATTAAGGTCTTCTGTTATCTCCTAAGAAGAATAAAGCTATGGTTCCGGGACCTGAATGAGCACCTATTACCGGACCTATATTATTGATAATTATATCTTTCACAGCATATTTTTCCTTGATCATGGAGCTTAGAAGCTCTGCATCTTCAAGGCAGTCACCGTGGCTTATGAATATAACCTGCTCTTCGGGATTTATAATATGCTTTTCAAGATTTTCTGCTAATTCTTTTATGGATTTTTTTCTTCCTTTTGCCTTGGAGACAGGAATCAGCTGACCTGCATCATTAACATGAAGTACAGGTTTAATTCCAAGAAGGCTTCCTACTGCTGCCGCTGCCGCAGAGATCCTTCCCCCTCTTTTAAGGTGGTTTAGATCATCTACAGTGAACCAATGAATTGTCTTCAGCTTGTTATTCTCTACCCAATTTATAATTTCATCTTTTGAAGCGCCTTTATTTAATAATTCATAGGCGTAATAAACTAAAAGACCTACTCCCATGGAAGCTGATTTAGTGTCAATTACTGTTATGTCTGCTTCGGGATATTCTTCTAAGACTTCTTCTCTGGCTATTAAAGCGCTGTTATATGTTCCGCTGAGTGCAGAGGAAAAGGCTAAATATATCACTGTCTTGCCTTCCTTTGCAAATTTTTTAAACTCCTCCGAAAATCTATATGAGTTAATTTGAGAGGTAGTAGGCATTTCGCCTTCCCTTACAGCATCATAAAACTCTTTATATCCAAGGGTTTCACCGAAATCTTCAAAATATTCTTCCCCTCTGAAGTTACAAGCAATACCTAAATAAGGAATATTGTTGTCCTTTATAAATTTAAGAGGTAAATCACAGCTGGAGTCTGTCATTATAATAATTTTATTCATGCACAACTCTCCTTACTAAATTTAATATTATAATTAATATTATTCCAATACTATTAATTATAATATTAAATGTAATTTAAATATACAATAAAAGAGAGAATTATGCTAAAAATTTACATTTTAAATAGGGTTAAAGCTTAATTTAACTAGGCAAAGCTTTAATCTACCTATAATTTTAGCACAATGATTTTTTTTTAGACTATAACCCCGGTGAAGTTAATATATTATTTACTAAAAATCTATTGTGTTGTTAAGTAAAGCTTGTAAACATGAGGAATAGTTAAAAATAAGATTATTAATAAAATGTTAATGCTATTAATTATAAATGGCCTTTGTTAATAAAGGATATATAAAGGTTAAAGGTTTTTTTTAAAGCTCAGCGTTGAAAAATAAATTGATTTTGAGCCTTTAATGTGCTAATATAACTATGTCAGTTCTTATAAATATGGGGTGTTAGTTAAATGGATATAACATGCGGCTACGGACCGCACATTGTGGGTTCGATTCCTACACGCCCTGCCAAAACCTTGAAGTAATTCAGGGTTTTTTATTTTTCACTGAATCCGCTTTATAAAAAAATCTTTTTAGGTAAAACTAACGTTAATAATAAGTGATTTTTATAGGAGGGATTTAAATGAAGGTAAGAGATGTAATGACAGGTGATGTAGCTACTTTAAAGCCTGAAGATACTGTAGAGAAGGCAGCTGAGCTTATGAAACAGCATAATATAGGATCTCTTCCGGTATGTGACGGGGATAAAGTTATAGGAATAATAACAGACAGAGACATAACTCTGCGCTCTGTGGCTGAAGGAAAAAGTTCAAATTCTCTGGAGGTAAAGGCGGTTATGACTTCTAATCCGGTGGTGTTAGAGGCTAATGCAGATATAAATGAAGCTGCTAAACTTATGAGTGAAAATCAGATAAGAAGACTTCCTATAGTTGATAACAACAGTATTGTAGGGATGGTATCCTTAGGGGATATTGCTGTAGAGCCTAAGCTTGAGGATAATGCGGAAGAAGCTTTAAAAAATATTTCCGAGCCTGCTGATAAAATATAAACAGCAATTTAACTTTAAAAATTATATAAAACTATATAAAAATAACTACCTGTATTTTAATATATC
>NZ_CCXI01000158.1 GCF_000820705.1 Clostridium polynesiense
CTTTAAAAATTATATAAAACTATATAAAAATAAACTCCTGTATTTTAATATATCAGGAGTTTATTTTTATAATGTGAAAATTATTAATCTGCTTTTGATGTTCATAAGGCGTGAAAGAAATGAAGGATTTATATATTAAAAAAAGTTATACACAAGATGTTGTGCATAATGTGCATAACTATTACTATATATTGAAATATGATGAAAAATGTAAAAATAAGAGATTATTTATTGAATTGCTTTATCTGATTTAAAGGAGGCTTAGCTTTATGAGGAGGAAATATAGGAGTGCATATCTCATAATTATACATTATAATGGTAAGTAACCTGAGGAATAAAGGATGTATATAAATATATCTTTATATTAGAGGGGGTATAAATTAAATGTAACATCATACCATTTGGAGGAAGCCATGAAGATCATAATTATAGGTTCCGGAAAGGTTGGGTATACCCTGGCAGAGAACCTGGTTAAAGAAAAGTTTGACGTAATAGTTATTGACAAAAATCACTACGCATTGGAAAGGATAGAAAATAACCTTGACGTAATGTGTATAAAAGGAAATGGTGTAAGCACAGGAATATTACTGGAAGCTGGGGTAGATACTGCTGATTTATTAATTGCAGTTACAGAAAGCGATGAAATTAATATGGTGTGCTGCTTAACGGCAAAGAAACTGGGGGTACTTAAAACCATAGCAAGAATTAGGGACCCTGAGTATGCAGCGGAGCTGTCTATTTTAAAAGAGCAGCTGGGACTTAATCTTGTTATTAATCCCGAGCAGGCTGCAGCAGAAGAAATAGCAAATTCCATAAGCTTTTCTTCCGCAATTAATATAGAAAGCTTTGCTAAAGGTATGGTGAAAATGATAGATCTTAAGGCAACCGCCGATATGAATATTGTGGGAAAAACCATACAAAAGATAGACAGAGAAACAAATTCCTCCGTACTTATCGGTGTTATAGTGAGGGCTGGAAAGGTTATTGTTCCAAAAGGAGATTTCATCATTGAAAATAATGATGATATGTATATAATAGGAAAGCACTCCTGCATTTATAATTTTTGCAAGCATTATAACAGAGAGCCTCAAAAGATTAAGAAGGTTATGATAGTAGGGGGAGGAAGAATAAGTTATTATCTTTCAAAGGCTTTAAATGAAATGGGTGTAAAGGTAAAGATAATTGAAAAAAACAGAGAAAGATGTGAAGAGCTTTCAGAGCTTTTGCCTGAAATCCTGGTTATAAATGAAGACGGCACCGATGAAGAAATTCTACTTTCAGAGAACATAGGGGATATGGATGGATTCATAGCTGTTACCGGAATGGATGAAGAAAATTTAATGTCTTCCCTTATTGCAAAGAGATCAGGAGTAAAAAAAGTTATAACTAAAATAAGCAGAACTAACTATATTAATATTGTAAAGGAAATCGGTTTAGATTCAATTATAAGTCCTAAGCTTATAATTACTAATCATATATTAAGATATGTTAAGGGAAAGAAATTGGACGCCTTTTTAAGACTAATAGATGGACAGGCAGAAATACTGGAATTCGTAATCAAGGATGATAACAGAATTTTAAATAAGCCTATTAAGGATTTAAACATACCTAAAAATGTGATAATTGCTACTATAGTTAGAAAAAATGAAGTTGTTGTCCCTCATGGCAGGGATATGTTTAAAAAGGGGGACAGGATAGTAGTAATATCTATGGGGAAAAACATCTCCAGCTTAGATGAACTATGTATTACTACACCTGGAGGAGCACACAATGAATTCTTTAATGGTATTAAAAAACTTGGGAGTCTTATTAATATGTGAAGCTATTGCAATGATTCCATCATTAATTGTGGCGGTAAAATATAAGGGCAGCGATGTAAATGCCTTCTTATATACAATACTTGTTTTGGTTTTCCTTGGAGGAATATCAAGATTTATAAAGCCTAAAAATAATAACATATATGCGAGAGACGGTTTTGCTATCGTGGCTTTTGGATGGATATTGGTGTCCTTTTTCGGAGCACTTCCTTTTTATTTCAGCGGAGCAATACCTTCTTTAATAGACAGCTTTTTTGAGGCAAGCTCTGGTTTTACAACCACCGGAGCAAGTATACTAAAGGCCATAGAAGGTCTCCCTCATGGTATTTTGTTTTGGAGGAGTTTTACCCATTGGGTAGGGGGTATGGGGGTTTTGGTTCTTACTCTTGCAATACTTCCTTCCGTAGGTGCAGGAACCCTTCAGATTATGAAAGCAGAAAGCCCTGGCCCTTCTCCAGGAAAGCTTGTACCAAGAGTAAAGGAAACTGCAAAGATACTTTACGGAATTTATCTGGTTATAACCGTGTTAGAGATAGTTCTTCTTATGATGGCAGGTATGAGCTTGTATGATGCCTTTATACATGCCTTCGGAACTGTGGGAACCGGTGGATTTTCCAATAAAAATTTAAGTGTTGGAGCATATAATAACATACTCGTAGAAGTGATTATAAGCATATTTATGTTTATATGCGGAGCAAATTTTACTTTATATTATCAAGCTTTAAAGGGAAATATAAAAGGGATATTTAAGGATGAAGAGTTTAGGCTTTATGCAGGCATTGTAATTGTTTCTATTCTCCTTATAACCTTTAATTTAACAGGAAGTATATTTAATTCTTTCGGAGAATCTTTAAGACATGCTTCCTTTCAGGTGAATTCTGTAATAACTACCACAGGGTATGCTACAGTAGATTTTAATACCTGGCCTGTATTTAGTAAAATTATACTTTTTGTTCTTATGTTTATAGGAGGCTGTGCAGGATCCACAGGTGGAGCTATAAAAAACATAAGGATACTTATTTTGTTTAAAACTATGAAAAGAGAGCTTTTAAAGATAATACATCCAAGAGCAGTGTACTCCATAAAGATAGGCGGAAAAACCATAAATGAAAAAACGCTTTCTGAGATTCTAACCTTTTTCTTTATGTATATATTTGTATTTATAACTGCGGTTATCATAGTAGCCCTAGATGGCAAGGATATTGTGACAACCTTATCCTCTGTAGCTGCTACTCTCGGTAATATAGGTCCCGGATTTGAATTGGTAGGACCTGCAGGTAACTTTTCAGAGCTGTCACAGCTTAGCAAGATGGTTTTATCCTTCTGTATGTTAATCGGAAGACTTGAAATATATCCTATACTGCTACTGCTTGTACCTAGCTTCTGGAAAAAGGTTAATATATAGATGAATTTTAATTAATACATATTAAAGAATAAAACAATAACATAGAAAAATCACTCAAAAAGCTTTATGTAAATTTTTATAGCTTTATTTGAGAAAGGAGAACAAATGAAGATAATAAGAGGAAGATTTTTAAGTTTAATTTTTATAATAGCTTTATCATTAGGAATTACTGCCTGCGGCAATCCCGTGCAGCAGAATAACAGCGAAAAGATTACAGGGGGGAATACAGAAAAAAGCGAAACTGCAAACAAGGAAGATAATAAGGGTAAAGCTCAGCTGAATGGAAATCTTACTGTACACTTTATAGATGTAGGTCAGGCAGATTCTATATTGATTCAGCAGGGAGAACATTCCATGATAATAGATGGAGGAAATAATGCTGATGCTCCTCTTGTTAAGGATTATTTATCCAAGCAGGGAGTTAAGAAGCTGGATGTAGTGGTGGGAACCCATGCCCACGAAGATCATATAGGAGCTTTAGATGATGTTATAAAGGCCTTTCCTGTAGATAAGATATATTTTCCTAAAGTGGAGGCAACCACTAAAACCTTTGAAAACTTTATAAAGGCAGCTAAAAGTAAAAACCTACAGTTTACCAAGCCTGAGCAGGGAAAAACCTTTAAGCTAGGAGATGCGGTGTGCACCATTATGGCACCTATAAGCTCCAAGTATGAGGGTGCTAATGACTACTCTATAGTTTTAAAGGTTCAGTATGGGAATAATTCATTCCTTTTCACCGGAGATGCGGAAGCAGTAAGTGAAAAGGAAATGGTGAACAAGAAACTTGATTTAAAGGCTGATGTGCTTAAGGTAGGACATCACGGAAGCAGGACCTCCACCACCAGTGAGTTTTTAAAGGCGGTATCGCCTAAGTATGCAGTTATTTCCGTAGAAAAGGGAAATGATTACAAGCATCCTCATGATGTGGTAGTAAACAGGCTGAAAAAATCTGATGTTAAAATATACAGGACAGATGAACAGGGCACTGTAAAAGCAGTTTCCGATGGCAATAATATAAGTTTTACTACTTCAAAATAATTAATAGTTTAAAGTGTGGGAGAAAGGAGATTTGAATGGCTATATCTTTAGATGAGATTAAAGCTATCAAGGTTTTCAGCAGGGCACACTCAAGTACAGAAGTAAAAGCGCAGAAGGATTTTGTTAAAATATATTTAAAAAAGGAAGAAAAGCTATTAGAAGAACGTCAAAAAACAAACAATGTGTATTTTGTTTTAGAGGGTAAAGTAAGCATATTTAAGCTTACAGAAGGAGGCCAAAAAAAGATTATTTATCTATTAGGGAAGGGTGAAATGATAAATGACGATATATTTGGCAGGGATAGTTCTTCTGTGAGCTGTGAAGCCTTTGAGGATAGTATTATCTTGTCTATTAATATAAAAAATTTAAAAGCTTTAATGGAAAAAGATTTTATATTTACCACAGAGGTGCTTTCCTCAATAAGCACAAAGATGAGGAGGCTCTATAGGCAGCTTAAAAATACAGTTGCAACAAGGATAGACAGAAAGGTAGCTATAAAGCTTTGGAAGCTGGCTAAAGAGTATGGCGTAGAAGTAGAGGAGGGTACATTAATTGATCTAAATCTCACTATTAATTTCCTTGCTGAAATGCTTGGTCATCCTAGGGAAAACATTTCTAAAGCTATGAAGCATCTTGAGGAACAGGGGCTTATAGTCAATAAGTCTAAAAAAATAATAGTGGATTGTGAGAAGTTAATAAAATTTCACAAGGGTATGTGATAAATATCACATACTTTTTTTATATAGCTAATTATAATTTAATTAAAGTATGAAAGGTGAGGATTTAAACATGGAAATGATTGAAAGGGTTTCTCAAGCAGCAAAGGGTAAGCTGTCACTTCTTAATAAAGGAAAGGGCAGATATTTGGTTT
Organism: Clostridium polynesiense; assembly: GCF_000820705.1. Taxonomy (GTDB): domain Bacteria; phylum Bacillota; class Clostridia; order Clostridiales; family Clostridiaceae; genus Clostridium_AA; species Clostridium_AA polynesiense. Next base: position 5,132 of record NZ_CCXI01000158.1, read on the forward strand.
CATCTATTTTAGCAGGAATGTTTATAGGCTTTGGGGTTATACTTATGTCTACTGTAGGAGGAATATTAAATGAAGCCTCATCTCCCTTCAGTAAAATATCAATGGGTGTCTCTTTTGCCATGGCTCTTAGTCTGGTTATAATGGCAGGAGCAGATTTATTTACCGGAAATAATCTGGTTATGAGCATAGGTTATCTAAACAAGGATATTAAAGCTATAGATGTGATTAGAATATGGTTTTTCAGCTATGCGGGAAATTTAATAGGTTCTATGCTTGTATCTTTTATTTTTGCAGGAACTGGACTTGCCTCAGGAACCACAGGAAAATTCTTTACTGCTTTATCTGAGGCTAAAATGAATGCTCCTTTTATTCAATTATTTTCAAGAGCGGTATTATGTAACATACTGGTTTGTCTTGCAGTATGGTGCGGAATAAAACTGAAAGAGGAAACTGCAAAGCTTATAATGATATTCTGGTGCATATACGGTTTCGTAGTATCAGGCTTTGAACACAGCGTAGCAAATATGACTTTATTCTCTACGGCTCTTATGATACCTCACGGAGCTGCGGTTACTTTGGAAGGTTTTGCTTATAACTTGTCAGTAGTAACCCTTGGAAATATGGTAGGTGGAATAATATTTGTGGCAGCTGCTTATTTTTACATATTAAAGGATTAATAAATATATACCTGCATATTTCAATTAAATGCTTCTGAAATAGTCAAGGGGTAAATATTAAGGAGGAATATAAATTGGGGATTAGGGTTAAAGTTGATAAATTTAATGAAATATTGAAAGCTATATCCAAAGATTATAAGGTATTTGCCCCAGTGGTACAAAAGGGCAAAAATACCTTTTCAGAAACAGATCTCATAGCTTACAAAGAAGTAAAATCCATAGAGAAAATAGAATTTAATAAAAAGGCTCAATATTCCTCCAAAGAGGCTGTTATGCCAATAACTCAGACTTTGTTTTATTTTACAGAGGAGAATTATACAGAGCCTAAGTTAGATTCTAAAAAGGTTCTTGTGTTTTTAAGAAGCTGCGATATACATGCTTTTAAAAGAACCGATGAAATATTTTTAAAAAATGGATTAATGGATAATTATTATAAAGTATTAAGGGACAAGATTAAATTTGTTTTAATGGGATGTGAAAAGAGCTTTGATAACTGCTTCTGTGTAAGCATGGGTACAAACACCACTGAAGATTATCAAATGTATGTAAAGCCTTCAGGAGATGAAGTGCTTATGGATATAAAGGATGAAGAGCTTAAGAAGATAGTTATGGCTTTTGAAGATGATAATCTTACAATGGATGATAATTTCAATTTAGAGGGCAACCTTGCTATTGAGGAGGTAAAACCGGAATTTGTTAAGGAAAATTCGGTAGAGGTTAAAATTTCCCAGGGAATAGATAAGAGCTTATTCAGCCACGAAATGTGGAAAGAATATGATGAAAGGTGTATTGCCTGCGGCAGATGTAATTTTGCATGTCCCACATGTACATGTTTTACCATGCAGGATATATTCTATAAGGACAATAAAAATGCAGGAGAAAGAAGAAGAGTATGGGCATCCTGTCAGATAGAAGGCTACACTGACATGGCTGGAGGTCATATCTTCAGAAAAGCCAATGGAGATAGAATGAGATTTAAAGTTATGCATAAGATATATGATTTTGAAAAGAGGTTTGGCTATCATATGTGTGTCGGCTGCGGAAGGTGCGATGACATATGCCCTCAATATATATCTTTATCAAACTGCATAAATAAAATAAATCATGTAGTGGGAGAGCTGAAATAATGGAAAATATATATATGCCTTTTAAGTCAGAAATATTGGATATCTATGCTCATACAGATATAGAATACAATTTCACCTTAGAATATAAGGGGAAATGCAGGCCTGGGCAGTTTTTCGAGGTTTCCCTTCCAAAGTATGGTGAAGCACCTATATCTATATGCGGTATCAATGAAAATTCTGTGGATTTAACTATAAGAAGGGTTGGAGTTGTAACAGATGAAATTCACAATATGCAGCCTGGAGATACTCTGTTTTTAAGGGGACCCTTCGGTAATGGTTTTGATATTGAAAATTATAAAAATAAAGAAGTCATAGTAGCAGCAGGAGGAAGTGGGTTGGCTCCTGTTAAAGGAATAGTAGATTATTTTTCTCAAAATCCTTCAGAAGCGGTAAGCTGCACCTTGATGGCAGGATTTAAATCTCCTAAAGATATACTGTTTAAGGAATCCTTAAAGGAATGGGAAAAGAATATTGGTTTATATGTAACAGTGGACGGTGCTGCTGAGGATTATGAAGGCAGAGTTGGACTTATAACTAAATATATCCCTTCACTGTCTATAAAGGATGCTGAAAATGCACAGGTGGTAGTAGTGGGACCTCCTATGATGATGAAATTTACAGTGGCAGAATTCCTTAAAAGAGGAATAAAGGAAGAAAACATTTGGGTTTCCTATGAGAGAAAAATGTGCTGCGGAGCCGGTAAATGCGGGCACTGTAAGATGAATGATACCTATATATGCTTAGACGGACCGGTATTTAGATATACTGAAGCTGCAGATTTGGTAGATTAGGAGGTTTCTATGGATATTAATACTAAATCACTGATGAAAAATGCCTTTAGAGTTACAAAGCATAAAGGAATAACAGCCATAAGAATAAGGGTCCCCGGCGGGCACTTAAATGTAAAGTATCTTGATATACTTAAAGAGATTGCAGACAAATACGGTAACGGAACCCTGCATATAACTACAAGGCAGGGCTTTGAAATACCGGGAATTGACATGAAGCACATACCTGAAGTAAACGAGCTTATTCAGCCTATAATAGAAGGCTTAAATATTAATCAGTCTGAGGAAAAAGAAGGCTATCCTGCAGCGGGAACAAGGAATATATCCTCGTGTATAGGAAACAGGGTGTGTCCCTTTGCTAATTACGATACCACCTCCTTTGCAAAAAGGATTGAAAATGCTGTCTTTCCAAATCACTATCATGTAAAGATAGCCTTAACAGGTTGTCCTAATGACTGTATTAAAGCAAGAATGCACGATTTTGGGATAATTGGTATGACAGAGCCTCAATATGACAGCTATAAATGCGTAAGCTGCGGAGCCTGCGTTAAAAACTGCCAAAAGAGAGCAACAGGAGCCCTGCGCATGGAAAACTTTAAAGTGGTAAGGGATCATGAAAAGTGCATAGGCTGCGGAGAATGTGTAAACAAGTGTCCAACAAGAGCGTGGGCACGCAGCGACAAAAAGTATTATAAGCTGGTTATAATGGGTAGGACCGGAAAGAAAAACCCAAGGATAGCTGAGGATTTCATTAAATGGGTAGATGAAGACAGTATCATAAGAATAATAAAAAATACCTATGACTACGTTGACAAATATATAGACAAAGAAGCTCCTAATGGAAAGGAGCATGTAGGCTATATAGTAGACCGAACAGGCTACCAAATATTCAAAGAATACGCCCTAAAGGACGTAAACCTCCCGCCTTTAGCGGAAGTAAAAAACCACATTTACTGGAAGTAAATGTATCTACCCCTGGGGTGCTTCCAGCAAAAGGAAGCACCCCAGGGGTGAATCCATAAAATGGAACAGGGCGCAGCTGTGATTAACAGCTGCCTTTTTATATCATTTGGATTATATTGTATAATGATATAAAGCAGATACTTAATCTATCAAAAATAAGCTGAGTAGATTAAGCAGGCTAAATAATATAAACAAATAAAATAAACTAAACAAACTAAGCTGTTTACCCAAACTAAACAAAAATAAGTGTATAAATAAATACAAATTAAAGAGTAAGGAGGTTTTAACTATGAATAATTTAAGTAAAAAGGATGTAAGAAAGAAGATAATAGCTCAAAGAGATATTCTTAGTGAAGAGGAGATAAGGGAAAGGTCTGAAATTATAAAAAATAAGCTCTTTGATATTGATGAATATAAGAACGCAAAAAATATATTTCTCTTTACCAGCTTTGGAAGTGAAGTAGATACCCATGAAATAATCAGGCAGGCTTTAAGACAAGGAAAAAGGGTAGCTGTTCCCAGAGTAAATAAGGAGACTAAGCTTATGGAAGCTAAGATTATAGATAATTTAGAGGATATGGCTGAAGGATATTACGGAATTCTGGAGCCTTCTGAAGCAGCTGAGGAAATGTCCCCTGAGTCTATAGACTTAATAATAATGCCTGGCGTAGCCTTTGATTTAAAGGGAGGAAGAATAGGCTATGGAGCTGGATTTTATGATAAGTTTCTCAAGGAAGTGTCTGAAAGCACTCCCAAGATTGCAATAGCTTATGAGCTGCAGCTTATAGAGGAAGTTCCCATGGAATCCTATGATGTTAGAATAGATGGAGTGATTACAGAGAAAAGAATTACTATATTTAAAAAGTCATCCTTTTAAAAAGTCACTTTTCAGGTGCCAGGCACCTGAAAAGTGACTTTTTTTCTTCTGGTTTTTAATATTTTGCTCTGTCGTACTGATGAGGATATTCTATTTCTTCTCCCAGTTCCTTTGCTGCTCTTAAGGGCCAGTAAGGTTCTCTTAAAAGCTGCCTTCCAAGGAAAACAAGATCTCCTCTGTTATTTTGTATTATTTCTTCTGCCATTTCCGGTGAGGATATGAGCCCGCCTGCTATAACCGGTATGTCTACAGCTTCTTTAATTTTTTCTGCATAGCTTATCTGGTATCCGGAAAATACATTTATTTTAGCATGAACTACTGCTCCGGAGCTTACATTTACAGCATCTATACCTTCTTTAGCTGCAAGCTTTACAACCTCTATGGTATCTTCTATATGATGACCGCCTTCTGCATATTCCTCTGCTGAAAGTCTTAAAAATATAGCTTTATCTTCCGGCCATACCTCTTTTACAGCCCGTATTATTTCTATTAAAAATCTAGCCCTGTTTTCAATGCAACCTCCATACTCATCCTTTCGTTTGTTGCATAAAGGAGAAAGAAATTCATTGATGAGATAGCCGTGAGCACCATGAATTTCTACAGCGTCAAATCCTGCTTCTAAAGCTCTTCTTGCTCCCTCCTTAAAAGCGTTTATCACCGTTTTTATATCTTCCTTAGTCATTTCCTTAGGAACTCTATAGCTTTCATCAAAGGCTAAGGAAGACGGTGCTATAGGCTCTATATAATCTATAATTGATTTTCTTCCGGCATGACCTAGCTGTATTGCTGTTTGTGCACCATAACTTCTGCATAAATCAGCTATTTCCTTTAAACCTTCTATGTGAGAATCCTTCCATATTCCAAGATCTCTGGAAGAAATTCTTCCTCTATCTTCAACTCCGGTAGCTTCAACGATTATTAAACCGATTCCCCCAATAGCTCTGGCGGCATAATGAATAAAATGCCAGTTATTAGCATGACCTTCTTCGTCAGAGGAATTCATGCACATAGGAGCCATAACTATTCTATTCTTAAGTTTCAAATTCTTAATTTTAAATTCACTGAATAATTTTGCCATTAAATATCACCTCTTGAATAAATTATATTTAAATTAGTAATTTATAGCAATTGATAATGCTTTTATTATGTTTAATATTTAAGAACAAAGAGTTAAAAAAATGTAACTTTTTCTCCAAAGAAAAATCAAGAAAAAGTTAAGAATATAATAAAACTGTAACTAATAATATACTTTAGTAAATAATGGCTCTAAAATATTGTGGATCAATAACAAGAATGATAATTATATGTATATAAACTATAAAGCTATTAAATTTATATTATTAATTATTAACTATATTAACTGAAAATATAGATAGCTCAAAACATAAAAAATTAATATTAGGTATTTATATATTTCAGTGCTATAATGTTCTAGGAAACTTGAATATAAGGTGGAGAGCACATGTTTTTTATAGGGATATTCGGTATAGAAAGCAAGCAAAAGGAAATAGGAATGTTAGAGGACTTAGGCTGTAAAAGTTGTTCTCGAAAAAGCCTGAAGATTATTAAAGTATATAATTATTTTCATTTTTTCTTTATACCTTTATTTAAATGGAATAAATCCTATTATGCCGTTTGCAAAACCTGCGGGGCTATATATGATATTCCCAGAGAAAAGGGCGAAGGAATAGAAAAAGGATATAAGGACTTAATTAATTATTGGGATTTAAAGTTTTCGGAACATAGTGAAAGCATCCAGCATACCTGTGAAAAATGTGGGAAAAAGCTGGAACAAAATTTCCTGTACTGTCCTTATTGCGGAGAAAAACAAAGATAAAATTAGTCAGCATAGATTTGATATGCTGACTTTTTTGCTTTTTTATATTAATTTAAATTAAGCTTATTTATTTCCTATGGTTTCTCCCATGATAACCTTAGTTTCATATCCTAAGGAGGTTTGATAAACTATGTCCTTATGGATATTTACAGCATCCTTTTTAAAGAAAAGTATAGTTGTAGAGCCACCAAATTTAAAATATCCCTTTTCATCGCCTTTTGAGACCTTTTCGAAAGGGGTATAGCTTTGAACTATGGTACCTACACAGGTTGCTCCCACTTCTACATGAATTATATCTCCAAAATTCTCCGATTTAAAAATGCTCCACTCCCGCTTGTTTTCGCAAAAGAGTTTAGGTATTTTTTCTAAGGCTATAGGATTTACAGAATAGTATCTTCCTTTAATCTTTTTTGTTTCTCCGCAGATTCCGTCATCTACGAAGTGAAATCTATGATAATCTGTAGGACACAGCCTTAAAATCAGACAGGTTCCACCTTCATACTCCATTGCGGTTTTATCATCCTTTAAAAGTTCTTTTAAAGAATAGGTTAAGCCCTTTATCTGAACTAAATTATCTAGATCTATATTTGTAAAAGCCAGAAGCCTTCCATCTCCAGGGGAAATAAGAATATCCTTATTTTTATCTATAGGTCTGCTTTCCTTAGAAAGCTTTCTTATGAAAAATTCATTAAAACTTGAATATTTCCCTGCAGGAGGCTCACATAGAGACATATCTATATCAAAATCCCTGATAAAGGCATCTACCTTTTTAGCGCTGAAGCTTGTATCGCAGTAAAGTCCGTATAATCTTGAAAAAAGCTTCTTTTTTATAAATAGCTCCGTAAGAGATTTACCTACAGGAGATGTGTAAACCCATTTAAGATATTTGTCTCCTGCTACCTTTTCAATATCATATTCCTTTGTTTTTCTATTATATATTTTAATCATATCATCTCTCCAGAAAATTTATAAAAATAATTGCTCCTACATTATAAGGTTTATAAAAGCTCCTGTAAAGGAGCTTTTAGTTTTGTCAGGTGCCAGGCACCTGACAAATTCCAAATCATATTTATATGACCTCAGCATTTACCTCTCTTCGAAGGTCTTCTGTTTTAGGTGCAGATTTTCTTTTTTTGAAAAACTCCTCTGCAATTTCCGGGAAGGAGATATAGGATAAAACATCTTCATCCCTTGTGGTTATATCCTTTAATTCCTCTTTTGTCTTTTCAAATATAGGCTCTAAGTTATCTGCAAATCTTTCTGTTATAGGGGTTTCTCCCCCTAAAGCCTTTTCTAAAAGCTCTGGATTTATTTCTCCGGGAGCTTTTCCATACTCTCCTCTGCAGTATGCTTTAACTTCTTTTAATATCATTTTATATCTTTCTCCTGTAAGGACATTTACAGTTGCCTGAGTACCTACCATCTGGCTCATAGGAGTAACTAGAGGAGGATATCCTAAATCCTCTCTAACCCTTGGAACCTCATTAAGAACTTCATCAAGCCTACCTAAAGAATTTTGAGCCTTAAGCTGTGAAATCATATTTGAAAGCATACCTCCAGGTATCTGATAGGTGAGAGCTTCCGGTTGAGGAGTTAAAACCTTAGGATCCATAACTCCTGCCTTTAAAAAACCTTCTCTTATAGGTTTAAAGAAGTCATTGATATATTTAAGCTTTCCGGAATCTAAGCCTGTTTCAAAACCTGCTGCATTTAAAGCGTGATGCATGGTTTCTGTAGGGGGCTGAGAAGTACCGCTGGAGAAGGAGGAAATAGCACAGTCAACACCATCTACTCCTGCCTCTGCTGCCTTTAAATATGCCATTTCCGCTAAGCCGTTAGTGCAATGGGAGTGAAGATAAACAGGAAGTTTAACCTCTTCCTTTATGCTCTTAACTATGTCATAAGCTGTCTGAGGCATAATAAGTCCCGCCATATCCTTAATACAGATAGAGTCTGCTCCCATGTTTTCCAACTGCTTTGCAAGCTTGGTATAATTGCTTATATCATGAATAGGACTTACTGTGTACACTATGGTACCCTGAGCATGAGCACCCTGCTTTTTAGTTTCGTCCATTGCAACCTCTATATTTCTGTAATCATTTAAAGCATCGAAGATCCTTATTATATCCATGCCGTAATACACAGCCATCTTAACAAAATTTCTTACCACATCATCAGGATAATGCTTGTATCCCAATATATTCTGGCCTCTAAGCAGCATTTGAAGCTTGGTATTCTTTACTACTGTCTTAATCTTTTTAAGCCTCTGCCATGGATCTTCATTTAAATATCTCAGACAGGAGTCAAAAGTAGCACCACCCCAGCATTCCAAGGAATGATAGCCTGCTTTATCCAGCTCATCTAATATTTCGGCAAATTGAGGAAAGGACATTCTGGTTGCTATTAAGGACTGATTAGCATCTCTTAAAACCGTTTCCGTTATATTAACCTTTTGCATATAAATTCACCTCTCTAATGGGATGTAATTTAATCCATATATATTATTTTACCATATAATGAAGGAATATATAATTTTTTTGCAGTTATATATGCAATTTTTAGAAAATTTAGAGAAGAGCAATTTATAGTAATGAATAAGTAAATTACCGCATATTTTAATATAGCTGCAAAGCACCTCATATTGACAATGTCTTTACTTTGCTATACAATAAATATTGCAATTTGATATGCCTCCATAGTTAAATGGATATAATAGTCCCCTCCTAAGGGATAGTTACAGGTTCGATTCCTGTTGGGGGTACCAGATATGCAGAGAAAATGGCTTAACCATTAGGGTTGAGCCGTTTTTTTATGACTTTTAGGGAATTAAAAGGGAATTAAAGCTATTAGGAAGAGATTAACCGTTATTAATTTGAAGGCAGTTACCTAATGTAATGAATACTAGTATACCTAATAACTAAGTTACGTAATTCTTCCGTTGCTTTTAAGTCTAAAGGATTACGATCTAATTTTTTAATTACTGGAATTAAAATCGATAAATCATTTTTCTGTAATACTTCAGTAATTGTATTATTATTAGTAATATTATTATTTAATGTCCATAGAACATTATCTAAATCTGTATTTTCTTCGTAATATGAGGTGTATTTGTACAGTGCAGATGCCTCTGCAGTACCACAAGATAACATAGCAATTGCTAATAATTTATCCCTGTTCTCATTTTCTATGAATTCAATTCCTATAGAAATTGTTTGTAATGCAATAGAAAATTCAGTATTAGCAGTATCCATTTTACTTTCATACTCTTCTTTTTGGAATAATTGAAATATATTAAATATAAGAGATACAGCTAATAAGATAAGTATTAGAAGCTTTTTTGTTTTTGTCATTTTATATATATCTCCTTTTATATTGTTATAAAAACATAGATTTTTTATTATAAGGTAAATTTCTTATATCTAATTATAGATTCAATACCATTAATTTACAACAGATGTTAGTAATACCTTGGTAATAAATAATATTCTCAAAAAATCATTAATGAAGAAGAAGGTTACTATAAAAAATGTTTGGATATTAACTCTGAATATATAGATAAAAATATTGAAGTGTATTTAAAAATAGGCTGCATTTATGAATACACAAAAGGTATGAAAGAAGAGCTTAGCTATCTTAAAGAGATTCAAAAAAAGCTTCCTAATAATGATAGATTAAATTATGTTATCAGTGAATTAAGCTTAAGCGTGAAATAATTTCATATTAAATTGGAAGCTAGTATTTTCAATAATTTATGTATTATTATAATTCATATGAAAATACATGAAAATTAGTTGGAGAAATTACCATTGTGGTTTAAGATATGCAGATAGAACGGCTTAACTTTAAGGATTGAGTCGTTCTTTTCGCCTCCAGGAATAAAAGTAATCAAAAATTATATTACAAATATTTGAAGAAATACTATTATATTGGATAAAATGCTGTATAATTATATATATCTGATTAAGGATTCTTATAATTTATCAGCTGCATTACTTTAGGGGGTATTTATGAAAAATAAATTTAAAGTCTTACTTAGTTTAATTTTTTTTGGTTTAATCCTGATAGGATGTGACCGCAAGGAAATTAAAGCTTCTGAAATAGTGGATGTGATTCAAAGTAACTATTTGTCTATAGAAATTAATGATAAAAAATTAGAAGCTGGAAGCAACAAGCAATATTTAATTGATGATTTCATACCCAGATTATCAAAATATACTTTAAAAACATATGATGGTGAATTTTCAAAGGATTATTCCTATAAGGTTATTATTACCTATAAAGACAATTCAGAAATTACATTAATAGATAATAAGTATTTAATGATTAATGATACAAAATATGAAATTATAAAGGGAAATATTAATTTTGATAAATTTTATAATTTTATTAAGTAAAGAATTTTCACGTAATTATATATAAATATAGTTTAAAAAGGTTGATCAGAGAGGCAACCTTTTTTATTATGAAAAATTAAAATAAGAGAGTATATTAAAATCTGCTTCAAAGAAAAACTGCTTAAACCTTTTTATATTAGGAAAATAAATTAACTCCATAAGCTTGCCCTGTATTCTAAATCTTTGGGTTCAAGGTCACCGTAAAGATTTATATCCAAAGCGTGCTGGGCTTCATGTTTTAAATAGAAAATGCTGAAGGAAGGCTTGTAAAATTTCTTTGATAACAATATTTTTAACCTTAGGTTCAGGTAAAGCTTCAAAAAGCCTTTTATAACTTTCAGCGAGTTTTTGTTTATCAGTAAATTGATTTAAATAAGCAATGGCACTGTGAAAATTCCCTTTAACAAGCAAACCTTTAAAAATAATTTTATTCGATTTTTTAATTTCCATGTGATAAACCTACCTATATAAAAACGTGGAATGATAAGCAATTTTTATGTAAATTCTCGTCAGATGATTAAAAATAATATTAACAAATTTATCAATATAAAAATATAGTATAGTATACCGGAATAAAAAAGATTTTATTTTAATATGAATATTAAGGTGTAGGTTGTCAATAATATATATGAGGTGTTTTATTATAAAAATAATTTTAATCAGGTAGCAAAAATATATGGATACGCATAATATGTAATGTGTGCATAAATAATATAGAACTGAAATCTAAATTATAATTATTATTAAAAAGTTAATATTATTTGATAGCATTTTGTTATATAATGTAATTAATAAAATTTTATATTTTTTATATGAAATGTGTTTACATTTAATTACAGTTATATTACAATGATTAGGTGTGTAATGGTTATTATCTTTGAATTAGAATTTATGTAAAATTATATAGATACCAAGTAGGCATTTAATGTCTATAGAGGAAAATCAGTTAGGGATGTAGATGCCCGTAATTTAGTAGGGATGTAGATGCCCGAAATGAAAGCACAAATTATACATTTGTGCTTTTTTCATTCCAGAAATAAATATCGTCTTAATGCAAAATGGACGGTAAACCTTTTGGTAAAATCTATATTTTTATCTCCATCTTTTCTATATGCCCAGGAAAATCTGGATTGTTCTCCCTTCTTCCAGGTGTTGCCTATGATACTGTATTTGTATAAGTTTTCAATGGCTGTTTTTATGCTTGTTATTTTAGGATAATCCTCCCGATTTTCTTCATAAAACCGTTCTATGGTGGTATAATCAAAGGATTTTTTCCTAAGATCCTTAAGTAAGCTTAAAAGCTGATCTACATATTCATTATCCAGATGTATATAAAGTTCATTGTATAATTCGCTGCAGAATTTATCTGAATAATCTTTTTTACAGTGAGCAATCATGCTGCTGGTTATTTTAGATTCATTGGGATATTCACGGATAACTATCTGCAAATAACGGATAAAATCTCTGGGTCTTCCAAAGCTATAATCGATTATATACCTTACCATATCTTTATTGTCTACCTTTTCCGGAAACAGAGCTTTATATAATTCTTCATTGCTTAAGTCCGACAGCTTGCTGCAGGATACTCTTATTTTGTTTAAAATCATCTCCATTAATACATGTTCATAGGGGAAGTTATAGTGCTTGTCTATCCAATAAAGGTTCACCTCTTTATCATCTCTGATCTTACTGAGGTTTGATGAGTGTTTATTTATTTCCTGCAATATGTCTGATCTCATCAAAATAATACATTTTGATTTTTTTATGTTGTTTTCGTTAAATAAAATATTTACCTCATTAATTGCTTCAATGAGCCTTAACAAGAATTTAGCACTTGTACTGGAATCATCCAGCTTAAGTTCCAGCTCATCCAGGTCGTCTAAAATTATAATGACATTGAGATAAGATAGACAGGTCAATATCCAATTCTGAACCTCAAGCAGGCATTCATAATATTTTTTACAATCATATTTTTTTGCTTTTTTCTTTAAAGCATTAAGGCTGGATTTATAATTTATTATTACGCTTTCTATACTGCCGCTGCCACCTAGTTGATCCTCTGTAGTGTATGAGTCACATTTATAATTGCCTTTTTGATATCGCACATTAAAGAAGGATTTAAGGTTACGGAGGCTGGATTTATACTTCATTGCATCTGATGCATTTTTAAAAAAACTCATCTCATCTCTATTTAAAAAATTTATGTTTTTGCCTATTATACATTTGCTTATTTCTCTATACACCACCCATTTAAAAAAAGAAGTATATTCATCCACATCTAAATGAGCAGGACCTAGTTCAATGAGTTTTTGGAAGGTAACAACATTTTTATTTATGATAGTACATACGCTGTTATCCTGAGAGTTTACCTCAGCTTGTATATATCTGCCTAAAATAGTTTTTCCGCTGCCTTTCTGGCCGGATACTATAAATTTTAGGCTATCGTTTAATAGTTCATCATACTTTTCATTATCCTTATAAAACAATTCTTTAAAATTGCTGTGGTTAGCTTCGTCATCACCATTGGTGTTACCGATATAAATATCTTTCAATCTAATATTCATGATAACTCCTTTCCTTATAAATGCAGGGAAATACCCTGGTATATAAATGGAAAAAACAATCTATATATTATGTAATAAATCATATAAAAATAATGAAAGCAGTTATGTTAAAATAGTAATATAGGTAAAATGGCTTAAACCTAAGATTGGAGTTCTTTTATCTTACATTCGAAAGGAATAAAGGTTAATTTAGAAAAGGCCACAGAATTCAAACAAATGAAATTAGAAAACGCAATTAAAACAATGAAGTTTAAAAAGTAACAAAAAAAGTTATAAAAAGTTAACTTTAATATAAAGAATAATTTAATTATAAAACATAATTAAATAAATTACAAATATTAGTAAACATTTATTTCATAATTTATTTTTCTGTAACATTTTACCTTTTTTAAATAATTCCATTACTTATTTATATGTTTTAATAAGAGGCAAATAGCTTGATAAAAAAGCTTTTTAAGGATATAATAAATATATAGAATATTCAAAAAATAATTCCGAAAGTATTCTCATTTAATCAATGAGACACTTATAAAAAGTTACGGGAAATATATCAGTATCCACTGAATGTTATCCTGTAACTTTTTATTTTGTCATAGAATTGACACATATAAGTAGTATTCTTAACATGAATGATTTTTTTACATACCCTTTACTAAGCTCTTTTTCAGCATGTAACAGCACTGGAGGAGAGCTTACTTTTAGTAAGAAGCATTTTCTTTTCAGTATTGTACAATTTAATGAAAAATAATTATATTAAGGTTCTTTAAAAGGTGATAAGAAGAATATCTTTTAAAGAACCCTTTATTTTTGAATAAATTGTATTATAAAAGGGGATAAAACCCTGAAAATAATAGCTATATAGTGATTTAAGGTCAATTTATAGAGTTTTCATTCAATTTAAGTTTATAAAAGTAATTTATAAAACTAAAATTATGGTATAATAAAATATCGATAAATAAAATTTAATAATAAAGTTTATAGGAGTGTGGTTTTTTTGGAACCTAGTAGTACGTGGGAGATCGTATCACTTATTGTTTTACTTTGCTTTTCAGCATTCTTTTCAATGTCAGAGACAGCTTTAATGTCTCTCAGCAAAATCAGGATACGTCATATGGTAGAGGAGAATGTTAAAAATGCAGCTTTGGTAGAAAAATTAGTTGGAAACCCACATAAGCTTTTAGGAAGTATTTTAGTAGGAAATAATGTAGTTAATATAGCAGCTTCCGCGCTTGCAACCTCTATATCCTACAAAACCTTTGGAGATAAAGGTGTGGCTATAGCAACTGGTCTTATGACAATATTAGTTTTAATCTTTGGAGAAATAACTCCAAAATCCTTAGCAGCTCAGAATTCAGAGGCTGTATCACTAAAGGTAAGCAAACCTATTGCTTTTTTTGTTTATATATTAAAGCCTTTAGTAGTGATATTTACTTATATATCTTCCCTGTTTATAAGGCTTTTGGGAGGCAATCCTGATGCTACTCAGCCATTTATAACCCAGGAGGAGCTTAAAACCATGGTAGATGTCAGCGAAGAAGAAGGCGTTCTAGAAATTGAAGAAAAGCAGATGATATATAATGTTTTTGAATTCGGAGATCTTCAGGTAAAGGATGTTATGGTTCAGAGAGTGGACATTATAGCTGTAGATACAGAAGCAAGCTATGAGGAAATACTTCAGGTTATAAAAACCGAGCAGTTTTCCAGAATTCCTATATATAATGAAACCATAGACGATATAGTAGGTATATTAAATGTAAAAGATTTATTGGTAATGGGAACTCCTGAATCGGATTTCGATGTTACCAATATAATGAGAGAGCCTTACTATACCTTTGAGTTCAAAAAAATAACAGATCTTTTTGCGGAAATGAAGAAAAGCAGAAATCATTTATCTGTAGTTTTAGATGAATATGGCGGAACTGTAGGTATAGTTACTATAGAAGACCTTGTTGAAGAAATTGTCGGTGATATTGAAGACGAATACGATGATGAAGTGGATAAAGAAATAGAAGTAATAAAGGAAGATGAATATGTAGTATCAGGAAGCACAAGAATTCCTGATCTTAATGATATGATTGGAATAAATATTGAGTCTGAGGAGTTTGATTCTGTAGGAGGCTTTGTTATAGGCCAGCTTGGAAGATTTCCGGAGCAGGCAGAAGAAATTCAATATCAGCATATTAAATTCGTAGTAGAAGATATAGATAAAAACAGAATAAAAAAGGTAAGGATATTTACTTAATACAAAAATAGCTGCAATAAAATGCAGCTTTAAATTTTATAAGCGGTGATAATATGGATTTTATGAAGGAAGCTTTAGAAGAAGCCAAAAAAGCCCTTTTGCTTAATGAAGTTCCTGTAGGAGCAGTAATAGTTAAAGAAGGAAAAATAATAAGCAGAGCTCATAATTTAAGAGAAACCTTAAAATCTCCTTTAGCTCATGCTGAGGTTTTAGCTATAAAGGAGGCGTCAGAAAGGCTTAACAGCTGGAGGCTTAATGGGTGCACATTATATGTTACCCTGGAACCCTGTATTATGTGTGCAGGTGCTATAGCCCAGGCAAGAATTTCGGAAATACATATAGGAGCTATAGATCCTTCTGCAGGAGCCTGCGGTTCAGTAATAAATATCCTTCAAAATGATAACCTCAATCTCTACACTAAGATGTTTTGGGAATATAATAAAGAATGTGGAGATGTGCTTACGGAATTTTTTCAAAACAGAAGAAAAGCCTGTAAAGTAAATATGAAAAAATAATATACTGCAGAAATAAACAGTTCTTTATATTTAAAGTACTGCTTATTTTTTATGCTATAAAATTTTTTTTGAAAAGGATATTTATTTTATTAAGTAATACTGATATAATATAGTTTGTATACAGGGGTGGCGGAACGGCATACGCGCTAGTTTCAGGCACTAGTTTTTGAGGGTTCAAATCCCTTCCCCTGTACCAAAGCCGTGATTTTCCACAATAGGAAATCACGGCTCTTTTGTTTTAAATGTAAATAGAGTAAATAAGAGATGAAATTAACTATATAAATTTAAAGGTACAATAGAGAAAAAGTATGATTATTTTTTAACAAAGTTCTGTTGTTATAGCTGTAATTTAAAGTATAATATAAATGTAATATAAATTGGTGGGTAGGAGAGATTTTATGAAGAGGGAATTTAACTTAAAACAACTTATTAGAGCATCCTTACTTATTGCCATAGGGGTAATTCTGCCTCAGGCCTTTCATGCTGTAAAGGATGCAGGTGCTGTCTTTTTACCAATGCATATTCCTGTTTTAATAGGAGGGTTTATACTTAATCCTTTTTATGCAGCATTGGTAGGAATAATAACACCGGTGTTAAGCCACTTGTTTACAGGTATGCCGCCTATTCCTATCATATATGTAATGATATTGGAGCTGGCTTCCTACGGAATTGTTTTATCCTTAGTTTACAATAAGGGAAAGAGAAATTTATATACAGCATTGATATCTTCTATGTTACTTGGAAGAGCAGTGAATATTTTAGGAAATTACTTAATACTTCATATGTTTATGCATAGACCCTTTAACCTTGCTGCAGTTGCATCTGCAATATTTATAAAGGGATTGCCTGGAATAGCTCTTCAGCTTGCAATAATCCCTGTTATAGTCCTTGCTCTTAAAAAATCCCTGGGAGTATCTTTAAACAGATATGAAGGATAAGGAATTTTTTAATAATGTGGCAGAAAAATGGGATAATATGTGCTGTCATAAGGAAGAAAAGATTTTATATATTTTAGATAAAGCAGATATTAAAAGGGGAAGCAGCGTTTTAGATATAGGCAGCGGTACCGGAGTGATGATACCTTATATAGAATCTGAATTAGAAGAAGATGGACAAGTTACTGCTTTAGATATAGCAGAAAAAATGTTAGAGGTGTCTAAGAGAAAGCATAAATACCGCAATTTAAATTTTATAAATCAAGATTTTTTATATTATAATACTGAAGAGCACTATGATATTATAATGGCTTATTCCTGTTATCCTCACTTTCATAATAAGAAATTGTTTTTCCAGAAGGCTTATGAGCTTTTAAATCCTGAGGGAAAGCTGATTATTGCTCATAGTGAAAGCAAAGAAGCTATTAACGGAAGACATGGAGATATAGAGGATAAATTAAAATCAAATAAGCTTGGAGATATAAAGGATTTAGCTGACATTGCAGCAAAAAACGGCTTTAGAGATATCTTTAAAGAAGATAGTGATGAATACTATATTTATATAGGAGGAAAGAAAGTTTGAAATTAAAGGTGGCTTTTATATGCGTTCATAATTCTTGTAGATCTCAAATGGCAGAAGCTATAACAAAGCTATATGGTTCTGAAGTAATTGATGCATATTCTGCAGGTACGGAAACAAAACCTAGAATAAATGAAGATGCAGTTAAAACTATTAAGAGGCTCTATGGTATAGACATGGAGAAAACGCAGTATTCCAAGCTTCTTAATGATATACCGCCAGTGGATATAGTTGTTAAGATGGGCTGCAATGTAGTATGTCCTATTTTACCCGGAAGGCATTTAGAAGATTGGGGTATTGAAGATCCTACGGGAAAATCTGAAGAAGAGTTTGAAAGAACTGCTAGAATTATTGAAGAAAAGATTAAGGATCTCGTTTTAAGAATAAAAAACAACAAAATTAAATTTGATTAAAAGGATAACTCATAAGAATCATTAAAAAGAATCTTATGAGTTTTTATATTTGAATTCATTGACATTTTAAGGTATGAATGAATATAATACTTATATACGCATATGGGAATATAAGAATATAAAAAAGGAGAAGGGTAATTAAGTGGAAAGTTTAACGGATTTTTTTAAATTGTTATCTGATGACACCAGATTAAGGATACTTGTTTTGCTGTATCATAAAAAATTATGTGTCTGTCAGCTTCAGGGAATAATGGGAGAGTCACAGCCTAAGATATCCAAGCATCTTGCAAAGCTTCGTGATCTAGGCATTGTTCAGGATGAAAGACAGGAACAGTTTATATATTATTATTTGAATATTAAAGATAAGCTTTTTGAAAGCATATTGAAAAGTGTAGTAGATAATATTGAAGCTTATGAAGTACTTAAAAGGGATATTGAAAATTTAAATGATGCTGAAGTGTTTTTAAAATTATGTAAAAGATAGAGGGATTGTATAAAATGGAAATAATAAATGCTTTTTTTAGTTTTATTAATAATGAATTTTTAAAGATGAACTGGCTTTCAGAGCTTGTGAGAAGGCTTGTGGAGGATATATTAAATCTGTCGGTTTCCGAGCGGATTGGAGGAAGTCTGCACTTTTTTATATATGATACCATAAAGATATTTATATTGCTTTCCGTACTGATATTCCTTATATCCTATATTCAAAGCTACTTCCCTCCGGAGAGGACAAAGAAGCTTTTAGGAGGAATAAAGGGTATTAAAGGTAACATATTAGGAGCGCTTTTAGGCACTGTAACTCCTTTCTGCAGCTGCTCAAGCATACCTATTTTTATAGGATTTACATCTGCAGGGCTTCCTTTAGGGATAACCTTTTCCTTTTTAATCTCATCCCCTTTAGTGGATCTAGCTTCCTTTTTAATTTTAATGTCCTTTTTTGGAATAAAGATAGCTTTAGCTTATGTTATAGTTGGTATTGTACTTGCTGTTTTAGGAGGAACTCTCATAGATAAGCTTAATATGGAAAGCTATGTAGAGGGATATGTAAGGGAAATAGAAAGTCCTGATATTGAACCTATTGAGCTTACCATAAAGGAGAGAACTTTCTACAGTAAAAGTCAAGTAAAAGAGATTATTCAAAGAGTCTGGATGTATGTTATAATAGGGGTTGGTATAGGAGCTCTTATTCACAACTGGATACCTACACATATAATAGAGACAATAATAGGAGGAAATAATCCTTTTGCTGTGATTATAGCCACTGCTGTAGGGATTCCTATGTATGCGGATATTTTTGGAACCCTTCCTATTGCAGAAGCTCTCTTTGGAAAAGGGGTAGGCATAGGTACTGTGCTTTCCTTTATGATGGCAGTTACCGCTCTTTCACTTCCTTCAATAATAATGCTGGGTAAGGTGGTTAAGCCAAAGCTGCTTACTATATTCGTAGTCATAGTATCAATAGGAATAATGATAATTGGTTACTTATTTAATGCTTTATCATTTATTTTTATATAGAATAAGGAGGTATATATGATTATTAAAATTTTAGGAACCGGCTGTGCCAACTGTAAAAAGCTTGAGGAAAATGCCAAAAAAGCTGTTGAAGAGCTTAATTTAAATGCAGAAGTACAGAAGGTAAGCGATATTAAAGAGATAATGTCTTACGGCGTGATGAAAACCCCTGCTCTGGTAGTGGATGAAAAGGTAAAGATTATGGGAAGAGTAGTAACTGCCGAAGAAATTAAAAAGTATTTATAGGTAAAATTAATTCAGCCTTCCTATGTGGAGGGCTTATAAAATGGAGGTAATAAAAAATATGGATGATGGGCCGTTAAGTAGGCAAAATATAATAAGAGAGTCTTAAATTTTAGTATTTATTTTTTAGGACTCTCTTTTAGGAGGTCTTAAAAAATGAATATTGTAGAACTTATAAGAGAAAAAAAGCTTTTAGAAGCAAAAAAAGAACTTATGAAGCATAATGCTGTGGATATAGCACAGCTTTTTGAAGAGCTTGAGATGGAGGATGTAGTTAGGGTATTCAGGCTTCTTCCAAAGGATTTAGCTGCAGATGTATTTACTTATTTAGATAGGGAACAGAGAGCTCATATAGTTGAATCCATAACAGATATAGAAATATCAGGCATAATGGAAGACCTGTTTATGGATGAAGCTGTAGATGTCCTTGAAGAACTTCCTGCTAATGTTGTAAAAAAGATATTAAAAAACACATCCCAAGACAGAAGGAATCTTATAAATCAGTTTTTAAACTATCCTGACAGTTCCGGCGGAAGTATAATGACCATTGAATATGTGGATCTGAAGAAGGAGATGACAGTAAAGGAAGCTATAGCTCATATCAGAAAAACAGGTATAGATAAAGCAACTATAAACACCTGCTATGTCATGAGCGAGGATAGAAAGCTTGAGGGATTGGTATCTATAAGAAAGCTTATTTTAAGCAATCAGGATGTGGCTATTAAGGATATTATGAAAACCGACATTATATATGTAACCACTTTAGATGACCAGGAATATATTGCAGAGCTGTTTAAAAAGTATGATTTAGTTACCATACCTGTAACTGATAATGAAAACAGGCTGGTAGGAATTATAACTATAGACGACATTATAGATATAATTGATCAGGAGGCTACTGAAGACTTTCAGCTCATGGCTGCTATGGAGCCTACAGAAGAGGAATATTTAAAAACCAACGTATGGTCCCTAGCCAAACACAGGATAATATGGCTTTTGGTTTTAATGATATCAGCAACCTTTACAGGAAATATAATTAAAAGATATGAAGATGTTCTTCAATCCGTAGTGCTTTTAACCGCCTTTATCCCTATGCTTATGGATACCGGAGGAAATGCAGGGTCACAATCCTCTACTTTGGTTATAAGAGGATTAGCCTTAGGTGAAATAAAACTTAAAGATGTATTTAAGGTTATGAGAAAGGAATTAGGCGTGAGCCTTATTGCAGGTTCAGTGCTTTCAGCAGTTAACTTCATAAGATTATACTATTTTGAAAAGGTAGAGTTACTAATGTCCATTACTGTATGTGTAAGCTTATTTGCTACAGTAATACTTGCAAAAGTTATAGGAGGACTGCTTCCTATGGCCGCTAAAAAGCTAAAATTGGATCCTGCCATAATGGCAAGTCCATTAATAACCACTATAGTAGATTCTATTGCTCTATTCATATATTTCTCCATGGCTGTATGGCTTTTGGGTATATAAAAAGAAAATAAGGGTATGCTGAAGTTATTTAATTGTAAATATCATTGAAATTTTAGCGATTTTTCTATATAATAACTTCAGTATACATTATGGAGAGGTGTCCGAGTGGCCGAAGGAGCTTGTCTCGAAAACAAGTTTACGCTTTGCGTAACAAGGGTTCAAATCCCTTTCTCTCCGCCATAGTTTATTTAGCTGTCAGATTTATAAGTCTGTCAGCTTTTTTATGCTATAAATTAATTTCGTTATAATTACGCCGTGGATATAAAGGATTTGCTAAGATTATTCATCTTAATTAAACCTTTATATCCACGGTGTTTTCTTAACCCCATTTTTATTTAAATAAGAGTATATTATAGTCAAATACATATAATTTTTCGATGATTTTAGGAATAGTAAAGGAGAATATATCATGGTAAAACCACAGGTAATGAAAGAATGTCAATGCATTAATTTTAAAGATAAATATATTCATGTTATAAAAGCTTCAGAATCATATTTGGAAAAGCATCCTTATATATTCTTTTTCACAATATTAATAGCTGCGCCTATAGCTTCTGTAGCAGCTTTATTTATATCTTTATATATAATTCTTCTTCCTATAATATATTTAATGGGAATTTAATCATAAAGATGAATGAATATAGAAAATACTTTGGTAAGGATAAATTTTCTTTAGAAAAAAGAGCTGATGCACAGGAATGGGGAGTCTGTGCATCAGCTCTTTTAATTACTTTAAATATAGTATTTATAATTATCCAAGATATGCTCTTATCATCCAAAGAGTTTTTTCATAGTCTGCGGCAAAGTCAGTCATCATATCTGCAGTAACGGGATCTCCTGATTCCTCTGCAAGGTTTATTATTTCCATAGAATGATTATACATTAAGTTATAATCCTCTTTTAAAGCTTTTACAGCATCTAAGGAGGAGATACCCTCACTGGATTTTTCCTCCATGGTTGATAACTGAAGATAATCCTTCATGCTTGCAGCGGGCCTTGAACCTAAAATCAACATTCTTTCTGCAACCTGGTCTAAATCTTCAGAGGCTTTATTATAAAGCTCTTCAAATTTACTGTGAAGCTCAAAGAATCCTCTCCCTTGAATATTCCAATGATAATTATGAAGCTTTACATTTAAGATGTTTAAATTAGCTAAATATATATTAAGTTCCTTTAATAAGTTTTCTTTATTTTTCATACTATCTACTCCTTTGAATTTGTTTTAAATTTGTATTGATTACAATTTAATAATAATTGTTATTTATTCTTTTGTCAAGGGGTTTAAAAGAAAAAAGCTGTTTTAAAAGAATTATTTACAATCTTTTAAAACAGCTTAATGATTAGTATCCATTATATTTGCTTTTTAGCACACTCAGGGCAAATGCCTATAAAATGTATGTGCTGCTCATTTATTTTATAATCCTCCAGCTCTTTAAGTGACATTTTGCTGAAATCTAAATGTATGTCAAAAAGATTTTTACATAGTTGACATTTAAAATGAGCATGATCATTAGGATTATAAATATCATATCTTGCTTCGTTGCCTTCTATAGTTATAATTTCTACAAGCTTCTTTTCAATAAATAGATTCAGTGTATTATAAACTGTGGTTTTTGACAAAGTAGGAATTTTATCCGTTAAAGCTTCATATATTTGATTAACGGTAGGGTGGTTATGATTATCTAATATATATTGAAATATCTTTGTTCTCTGATAAGATGGCTTTACGTCTTTTTCTCTTAAATAACTATCAATGTTATCTATTTTCATAGTGAACTTCCTTTCATTATTTCATATAGATAGCAGGACATCTATGGTTATATTATATTGATATCACTATAATTTTGCAACTGTTGCTTAATAATAATAATTATTATTGACAAAATATATATAAATTGTTAATATTAAATCAAGGATATAGATATAGTGTTAAATAATTATCAAAAAATATTCATATTTTAAGGCGGGGAGGATCATTATGAAATCATTAAAAGGAACTAAAACAGCAGAAAATCTTTTAAAATCTTTTGCAGGAGAATCTCAGGCAAGAATGAGATATACCTATTATTCAAGCGTAGCAAGAAAACAAGGATATCTTCAGATAGCAGAGATATTTATTGAAACTGCAGAGCAGGAAAAAGAACATGCTAAAAGATTTTATAAATTTTTAAAAGAAGATTATCAAGGTGAAGCTATAGAAATCACAGCTTCCTATCCGGTAGCATTATATGATAATACAGCTGACAATCTAAAAGCCGCTGCTATGGGAGAAAATGAAGAATGGAGCGATATGTATCCAGGATTTGCTGCTATAGCAAGAGAAGAGGGCTTTCCTGAAATAGCTATAGCATACGACATGATTTCAAAGGTTGAGAAAGAGCATGAAGACAGATACTTAAAGCTATTAGAAAACGTAAATAATGGACAAGTATTTAAGAGAGATGAAAAGGTTCTATGGCAGTGCAGAAACTGCGGATTTATTTTAGAAGCCTTTGAAGCTCCAGAGAAATGTCCTGCATGCCTTCATCCAAAGGAGTATTTCCAAATAGCTGCAAGAAATTATTAATATAATTAGATATTTATAAGCAGATAATTTAAGGGGAAAATCCGGAAATTTTAATTAAATATCCGGATATTTTCCCTTTTATTTTATAATGGCGGTTAATGGATTTTATAGGTATCTGTAGATAATATCTCAGTTTTTATTAGCTTTCCATTTTCATAGGTGTGTTTATAAGCTCGTGACTTTAAATACCCTCCTTTTTGAGAGATTATAGAGCTTGTAAACTTGTAAGTATAGGGACCTTCGTCTTTTTTGCCGTAGAAATTTACGTAAAGAGATCCTTCGCTTACATAGCTTTCTATATATATAGGGGTTTCTTTATTATTTTTAAATTTAAAGTCTGGATTATTACCACTTATTGTGGCATCAAGACTTGGAGGTACATATCCTACAGTTAAGGAGTGAGGCTTTCTTTCCACTATATCCATGTTGGATAATAACGCGGTGTTATATAGGGTAGTTGCAAGCTGGCATATACCTCCTGCTATGGCGGTAGAAACTGTACCATTAGAAAAAACCGGAGCGGATTTATAACCCTTTGCTGCAGTCCTTGAACCAAGAGCCTTATTCAGGGAAAATACCTCCTGAGGCTTAAGATATGTTCCGTTTACCGCAGCAGCGGCAGTTATTATATTGCTTGTTCTATTTCCTGTAGGGCTTAAAGAGGTTTTAAATTCTGCAATCAATGAATGGGAATCCTTTAATATTTCCTCTGTTATTAAAGCATTGGTTATTTCAAAAGGAATAAGGATTTCAATATTTAATGGTGAACTTCCTGTGAAGCTTTCTACCGCTTTAATAATCTTATCCTTAAGCTCCTGCTCTTTTATATTCACTCCTGATACTTCCTTCTCAATTTCAAAGCTTGAACCCTTCTTTTTCAAAACTGCATCTACAGGAAGCTTGTTATATTTATTGGAAACTTCTTTGGATAATTCCCCAATGACCTCCTTTGAATAGCTGAAGGAAATAGGAATACTATATTTAGGCTTTTCTTTAATGAAAAGTAAGGATATGGTTTTTAAAAAAGTCCTTTCTCTGCTGATGCGGTTAATCTCCTTTAAGGCTTTATCTATATGGTATTCTGCATTAAAATCTGATAATGCCTTGGTTACGGTGTTGTCCTTATATTTCATATTTATAAAAGAATTTTGAAGAAACTCTTTAGGTTTTAAAGAAAGTATTTTTTCTGAAGCTTCTTCATAGGTCATAAAAGATACGTCTATATTATCAACATAAGTGAATTTTGGAAGACGTCCCTTATTATGAAAACCATAAGCAGTTAGGAGAAAAATTGAAAATAACATGGCCAAAAAAACTGCGTATATCATTAATTTCTTCTTATTTATCTTCTTTTTATTTTTTGGACTTTCCATGCTAATCCCCCTAATAATAAATCCATAATATTAATTAAATATTCAAGTGAGTTTTTAAATAGAACGTGTTCTTCTAATTAAAAAAATATCTTTATCTCTATACTTTTAATATTAATGTTACTTTTGAAGGGTTTATTTTTTGAGAAGTTTATACTATTATAGTTAATAAATACATAATGTTGGGATGGGATGTTTATGGTAAATTATCTCCTAATATTTATAGCTAAAATCATTGAGGTTTCTTTAATGACTCTCAGAACGGTTCTTATAACAAGAGGAGAAAAAGTATATGGAGCCGTTATAGGTGTATTTGAGGTAGCTATATGGCTTGTTTTAGTAAGTTCAGTTTTAGTAGGAATACAAGAAGACCCTATACGAATGGTGGTTTATGCTTTAGGTTTTGGTGTAGGTAATCTTTTAGGATCAACCCTTGAAGAAAAGCTTGCCTTAGGCCTTGTAACTATAAATATAATAGTGGCTGATCAGGATGCTTTAAAAATTGCTCAAATTTTAAGGGAACGGAATTTGGGGGTTACAACTATTGAAGCTGATGGCTTTAAGGAGCACAAAAAAATACTTATGGCTCACGTTAAAAGAAAAAGAAAGAATGAAATAATTAAACTTATAGAAAACAGCGGAATTAACTCTGTTATCTCCATAAGCGATACCAAAACGGTTTACGGAGGTTATGGATTGAAAAAGTAGACTTTACCTTAGAGAGAGATAGGACGAAAGTTGGGGATTAGTATGTTTAAACCTATAAAAAACGCCAGGGTTTATGAACAGGTAGTGGAGCAGATTAAGCTCCTTATATTTAAGGGGATCATTAAAAAGGGGGATAAGCTACCCACAGAAAGGGAACTGGCAGAGCAGCTTCAGGTAAGCAGAACCTCTGTAAGGGAGGCATTAAGAGCTTTAGAAGTTATAGGACTTATCGAAAGTCGACAGGGGGCAGGAAACTATATAAGGGAAAGCTTTAATGGAAGCTTATTTGAGCCTTTATCCACCCTGTTTATTTTAGATAATGGAAAGGCTGAGGACATACTGGAATTCAGGGAGCTATTGGAGCTTCAGACGGTAGTTTTAGCCTCTGAACGAATAGATTCAGAAGAGGCTGAAGAGATGAAGTCCATACTTGTAGCCCTTAAAGCTTCTCAGGATGAAGAGGAAAGCATTTTATTAGATAAGAAATTTCATTACTACATAGCAAAAGCTTCAAAGAACATTCTTATATTAAATATACTTGAGGTTATCTCGCAGCTTATTGATGAATTCATAAGAGATTCGAGAAATAAGATATATAAAGCACAGAAGACCTGGAGCAATTTAAATATCCACCATGAGAAAATATTAGAGGCTCTCATCAATGGAGATTCTCATCAGGCATTTTCTGCAATGAAGGGTCACTTTGACCTTATAAGAAAAAATTTTGATGAGAAATAGTATTATTATAAATAAGAGTTTTTTATGATATAAAAGGCATGCAAAGCACGGCGCAGCAGATTTAAGTTAATTGCTGCGCCGTGTTTTTTGGATAATCATTGGTCATACCAATTATGATAATGTTAAAAGAGGAGATGCAGATATAGTGAAAATATTAACTATAAAATTAAATTTGTTATGTCTTTATGCTAATAATAGATGAATAAATCGTTGTTTTAGGCTTTATAGAGCTTTTATTTTATATTAATAAGGTTAATATTATAACAATTGTGGAAAATAATAGTACGCAGTGATATTATTAAAATATAACAAACTGGTCATACCAATTTGAAAAAACAATCTGATACCTATAAGGTAATCGTTGTCATAAATTTAATCTTGGGGGGAAATAAAATGAATATTATCGTTTGTATAAAGCAGGTGCCAGGAACCTCAAAGGTGGAGGTAGACCCTGTAACAGGAGTTTTGAAAAGGGATGGTATTGATTCTAAGATGAATCCTTATGATTTATATGCTTTAGAAACAGCATTAAAGCTAAGGGAAGAAAAAGGAGGTAAAGTTTCCGTTATAAGCATGGGGCCTCCTCAGGCTATGGCTGTTATAAAAGAAGCATATATGATGGGAGCAGATGAAGGAACTTTGATCTCAGACAGAAAGTTTGGCGGAGCCGATGTGCTTGCTACCTCTTATACCCTTTCTCAAGGGGTAAGAAAAATGGGAGATGCAGACATAATAATATGCGGAAAGCAGACAACAGACGGAGATACCGCACAGGTTGGACCTGAAATGGCTGAATATTTAGGAATACCTCATGTTGCTAATGTAAGAAAGATAGTAGAGCTTAGAGAAGCATCCATAGTGGTAGAAATGGATATGCCTGATACTGTGGAAGTGGCAGAGGTTCAATACCCTTGTCTAATCACAGTGGAGAAGAACATATTTGAGCCAAGACTGCCTTCTTATAGAAAAAAGCTTTCTACAAAGGATAGAGAAATTAATATATTAAGCCTGAAGGATTTAGAAGATCAGGATGAAAAAAAATACGGCTTAAACGGATCACCCACTCAGGTAGAAAGAATATTTCCTCCTGAGGTAAACAATGATAGGGAAACCTGGACAGGAAGCTCAGAGGAAATAACTCACAAGCTTATAGGAAAGCTTAAAGCTTTAAAATTTATTTAGGGGGATTATTAAATGGGAAAGTTGGTTATAAATCAGGAAAAGATATTAAATATAGATGAACTTATTAAAATATGCCCCTTTGGAGCAATGGAAAACAATCAGGGAAGATTAGAAATAAATTCAGCCTGTAAGATGTGCAAGCTATGTGTAAAGAAGGGTCCTAAAGGCGCTGTAACATTTCAAGAGGAAAATATAAAGAGTATAGATAAATCTAAGTGGAAAGGCATTGCTGTATATGTAGACCATGTAGAAGGAAATATACATCCTGTGACCTTTGAGCTTATAGGGAAGGCAAAGGAGTTGTCAGAAAAGGTTAATCAGCCTGTGTTTGCTCTGTTTATGGGCTATGGTATTTCCGGAAGTGCTCAGGAGCTTTTACATTACGGAGTGGATGAAGTGTTTGTATATGATGATGAAAATTTAAAGGATTTTAGAATAGAACCTTATACTGCTGTATTTGAGGATTTTATAAATAATGTAAAACCTACCGCTGTATTAGTAGGAGCTACAGCTATAGGCAGATCCTTAGCTCCAAGGGTAGCTGCAAGATTCAGGACAGGTTTAACTGCTGATTGTACCATTTTAGATATAAAGGAAAATACTGATTTAGTACAAATAAGACCTGCTTTTGGAGGAAATATAATGGCACAGATAGTAACTCCAAACTCCAGACCTCAGCTGGCAACGGTTAGATACAAGGTTATGAACGCTCCTGAAAGATCCGGGGAAGCTCATGGAAAGGTTAATCACTGTACCATAAAAGAAGAAAAGCTCTCCTCAGGAATTAATGTGTTTAAGGTTATTGCAAAGGAAAAGGAAAGCGGTATAGCAGATGCTGAAGTTATAGTTGTAGCTGGGAGAGGTATAAAGTCCCAAAAAGACTTGGCTATGGCTCAGGAGCTGGCAGAGATTTTAGGAGGTCAGGTAGCAGCCACTCGTCCTTTAATTGAAGCGGGATGGGAGGATGCTAAAAAGCAGATAGGATTAAGCGGAAGAACCGTAAGACCTAGACTTATTATAACTTTGGGAGTTTCCGGAGCAGTACAGTTTACTGCAGGGATGAATAACTCAGACTATATATTTGCTATTAATAAAGATGAAAAGGCACCTATATTCAAGGTTGCTCATTATGGTATAGTAGGGGATATTTACGAAATAGTTCCCCAGCTTATTGAAGCGTTAAGGGCTGAAAGGGAGGAATAGGATATGACAAAGGATATTTTACAGTGTAATAAGATCTTAGATTCAGAGTATAAAACTGTAGATGCAGCAGATATAGAATGTTTATTATCATTAATTTCTGATAAAGAAAAAGTTCTTTTAGGGGAGCATATTAACGAAGATTACAGCCATGATGAATTAGGCGGGGTTAAAAGGAGGCCTGATGTAGTTATACAGGCTTCAAATGCTGAGGAAGTTTCAAAGATTATGAAATATGCCTATGAAAAAAGAATTCCTGTAACGCCAAGAGGTTCAGGAACAGGACTGGTAGGAGCTTCAGTGCCTATTTATGGCGGTATCATGATTGATTTAAGTGGAATGAACAAAATACTTGAGCTGGATGAGGAAAATCTTACCCTTACGGTAGAGCCTGGGGTTCTTCTTATGGAAATAAGCAAATTCGTAGAGGAAAGAGACTTGTTTTATCCTCCGGATCCAGGTGAGAAAACAGCTACCATAGGAGGAAATATAAACACCAATGCCGGAGGGATGAGGGCTGTTAAATATGGTGTTACCAGAGATTATGTAAGAGGACTTGAAGTTGTGCTTCCAAATGGTGAAATGATAGAGGTAGGGGGAAAGGTTGTTAAAAACAGTTCAGGATACAGCCTGAAGGATTTAATAGTAGGTTCAGAAGGTACCTTAGGAATAGTGACTAAAGCTGTGCTTAAGCTTCTTCCTCTCCCTAAGAGATTCGTAAGCCTTTTGGTGCCATTTCCAAATCTGGAAAAGGCTATCGATACTGTTCCTAAAATTATAAAATCAAAATCAATACCTACAGCTATTGAATTTATGCAGAGAGAGGCTATAGTTGCAGCAGAGGAATTTTTAGGAAAAAAATTCCCGGATAACAGCTCCAATGCATATCTCCTTTTAAAATTCGATGGAAACTCTTTAGAAGAAGTGGAGAATAACTATGAAAAGGTAGCGGATATCTGTCTTGAAAATGGAGCTTTGGATGTGTTTATTTCCAATACGGAAGAAAGAGAAGAAGCTATATGGAGTGCCAGAGGAGCTTTCTTGGAGGCTATAAAGGCATCTACTACAGAAATGGATGAGGTGGACGTAGTAGTACCGAGAAATAAGGTGGCTGAATTTGTAAAATACACTCACGAAATGGAAAGTAAGCATAATATAAGAATAAGAAGGTTTGGTCATGCCGGGGATGGAAACCTTCATATATATATCCTTAAGGATGAATTAAGAGAAGAAGAGTGGGAGCTTAAGCTTAAGGCAGTAATGGAGGATATGTATAAAAAAGCTAAGGAGCTTAAAGGTCAGGTATCCGGAGAGCATGGCATAGGATATGCAAAAAAGGTTTATTTAAATCAGTCTCTTTCAAAGGAAAGTTTATCTATAATGAAGGGAATAAAGCTGGCTTTTGATCCTCTAAATATTTTAAATCCCGGTAAGGTATGCTGATAAAGTATGAACAAGCGGCACCGCAGAGATTCAAAACTCAGCTGTTATTTAGGGGTAATACTTCTTTTTCAAATATCAATTATCTATCTCCCTCTTGAAACAATTGGTAAAGTATCTTAAAATTAAGTAAAAAACACAGGGAGGAAACCAATGGATCCTATAGCGTTTAGTATTTTTGGATTAGAGATAAGATGGTATGGTATTCTTATAGCTTCAGGAATTATGGTTGGTATGCTTATAGCTCAGCTGAACTGCAGAATTAAGAACATCAGTTTCGATAATTTTCTTGATACTTTTTTAGTTTCCCTTATACCGGGAGTAATTGGAGCAAGGCTCTATTATGTAGCTTTTGAATTTGAAAATTATAAGGATAATCTGATGTCTATATTTAATATAAGAGAAGGTGGGCTCGCTATTCATGGAGCTCTTATCTTTGGAATAGGAACTGCTTATATATATTCTAAAATTAAAAAGATTAACTTTTGGGATATGGCGGACATTGCCGCTCCATCCTTTGCTATAGCTCAAGCCATAGGAAGATGGGGAAACTTCATGAATGGAGAGGCACACGGTGGAGCTGTAAGCTATGAATTTATAAGTAAGTTTCCGGAGTTTATACAAAAAGGGATGTATATAGATGGGAGCTACTACCATCCAACCTTTTTATATGAATCTTTATGGAATTTAGCTTTATTTATAATTTTAATGATTATAATTTACAATAGGCAGGATCATCGCAGAGGAATAGTTATTTTTTCCTACATAGCTCTATATTCTCTCGGGAGGATCTTCATTGAAGGAATGAGAACAGACAGTCTCATGATAATGGGATTTAGGGCGGCACAGATAGTCAGCCTTTTAGGGATAATAATTGGAATTATAGGTATAATTATTATCAAAAGAAGGAAAAAAACCTGGTTTTATTAATAAAAGCAATTGAAGCAGCGGAAAGCTTTAAACTGTACCCTACTCCTTATACAGTAGAATATACTGATAAGGGCAGGAGTGTAGGATTCTAAAAGCACCGCTGTTTTTTTTATGTCTATTTTTAAAATAATATATACAATTTGTAAAGAATCATTATTTGATAATAATACATATTGACACTATACCCCAGGGGGTATATAATACAATCAAAGTCAAATAAAAATATACGCAATCAGAATATAAAAATTGAAACTAATATCAAAAGAAAGGAATGAACTATATGGAATATGATGACCAGGTGAAAAACAGGGTGAAACGGATAGAAGGTCAGATTAGAGGAGTATTGAAGATGATGGAAGAGAATAAAGATTGTAAAGATGTCATTACTCAACTCTCCGCAGTTCGTTCCGCAGTTGATAAATCTATTGGAGTACTGGTAAGTTCAAACTTAATTCAATGCTTTGAGGAAAGCGGCAAGGATGAGTATAGAAGAGATGAATTAATAAGAGAGGCTGTAAATTTACTGGTAAAAAGCAGATAGGCATTTATCAAGAATCAATATATTAGTATTTAAGGAGGTAAACTATGAAGCAAATTTCAGCAAAAGAAGTAGAAAAACTATTAAATCAGGGAAAAAAGTTAAACCTTATAGATGTTAGAGAAGCGGATGAAGTAGCTCAGGGCAAAATTCCGGGAGTAATGAATATTCCCTTAGGACTTCTGGATGTAAGAATGTTTGAGCTGGATAAGTCAAAAGAATATATAATGGTATGCCGTTCAGGAGCCAGGAGCGGTCTAGCTACGCAATTTTTACAGGATCAAGGCTTTAATGCTGTTAATATGAGGGGAGGTATGATTCACTGGGAAGGTAAGGTTATATAATTTTTTTTAATAATTTTATACCCCCGTGGGTATATGAGAGGAGGATTTATAATGGAAAATATAAAAGCAGATACGATTTTAGATGCAAGAGGAATGGTTTGTCCAATGCCTATTGTAAAAACCAAAAAGAAAATCAAGGATTTACACGCAGGAGAAATACTGGAGGTCCTGGCAACAGACAGAGGCTCAAAGGCTGACATTAAAGCCTGGGCAGAAAGTACCGGACATCAATATCTAGGAACTATTGAAGAAGGAGATGTTCTGAAGCATTATTTAAGAAAATCCTCTGATGAGGAAACTATTGAGAAAAAACATCCCAAGGTGGCAGACAATGAGGAGTTAGAAAATAAATTAAAAGAAAAGGATGATATTATTGTCCTTGATGTAAGGGAATCGGCAGAATATGTGTTTAACCACATTCCCGGAGCAGTTTCCATTCCTTTAGGGGAACTGGAAGAACGAATGAATGAGCTTAATAAGGAAAAAGAAATATATGTTGTATGCCGTACCGGAAGCCGAAGCGATTTAGCTGCACAAAAGCTTACAGAAAAAGGCTTTAATAAGGTAATTAACGTTATACCGGGCATGAGCAAGTGGTCCGGAAAAACAGAAAGCATTAATTCTTAATAAATTTAAATTAAAAAGTGATCAGGAGGAATATTTAATGAATAAAAAAGTAGCAATCATAGCAAGTAATGGAGGTCTTTTTGATGCTTACAAGGTGTTTAATATAGCAAATGCAGCTGCAGCAACAGATCAAGAGGTAGCAATTTTCTTTACATTTGAAGGACTTAATTTAATTCATAAGGAAGGAAGCAAGCAGCTTGCAATGCCTGAAGGAAAAGAGCATTATGCCGAAGGATTTGCTAAAGCAAACGTTCCGTCTATACCAGAGCTTATAGAAATGGCACAGGAAATGGAAGTTAGATTTATAGGCTGTCAGATGACCATGGATGCTTTGGGAATTGGAAAAGAAGAATTAATTGATGGTATAGAAGTAGGAGGAGCTGTAACCTTCTTGGATTTCGCAAAAGATGCAGATGTAACTTTATCCTTTTAATGATAATTAAGAATAAATTATAAAAACAATATTTTTTTAAAAATAATATACCGTAGGGGGGTAATTTAAGATGAGTTTAAAAATGGTAAATTCCCATGATATTGCAAAGAAAGTATTTAATAAAGAAAAATTATTTATATTAGATGTAAGAAACAGAGATGAGTTTAATGATTGGAAAATAGAAGGCATAAACTTTGAACATTTAAATGTTCCATATTTTGAACTTCTGGATGGAGTAGAGGGGATAATGAATAAAATTCCTTCTGATAAAGAAATATTAGTAGTTTGTGCTAAGGAAGGATCCTCACAGATGATTGCAGAGATGCTTTCAGAAAAAGGTCTGGATGTTACTTATCTCCAGGGTGGAATGAAGGCATGGAGTGAGCATCTGGAGCCCATAAAGATTAAGGATTTAAAAAATGGAGGAGCTGTATACCAGTTTGTTCGTATTGGTAAAGGATGTTTATCCTATATGATAGTTTCCGATGGAGAAGCAGCTATAATTGATGCTACAAGATTTGCAGATACCTATATTGATTTTGCTCACAGCCTGGGTGCAAAGATTACCAATGTATTTGATACACATTTGCATGCTGATCATATTTCCGGAGGACGTGCAATTGCTGAAAAAACAAATTCGTTATACTGGTTGCCGCCAAAGGATGCTTCTGAGGTAACCTTTAATTATCAGCCTCTTGAAGATGGAAATGAAGTTAAAATAGGAAATACTGCTATAAATATTCATGCTTTATATTCTCCAGGTCATACTATAGGATCCACCTCCTTTGTAGTTGATAATCAATTCTTATTAACAGGAGACATTCTATTTATAGACTCTATCGGAAGACCTGACCTTGCAGGATTGGCACAGGATTGGGTGGGAGACCTTAGAGAAAGCTTGTATAAGAGATATAAAGAATTATCAGAGGATCTTTTAGTACTTCCAGCTCACTTTATGATAGTCGAAGAATTAAATGATGATGGAAGCGTATATGAAAAGCTGGGTAAGCTGTATGAAAAAAATCACGGGTTAAATATTGAAAGTGAAGAAGAATTCAGAAAAATGGTAACGGAAAATTTACCGCCTCAGCCAAATGCTTATAAGGAGATTCGTCAAACAAATATGGGTAAAATCACACCTGAGGATGATAAACAGCGTGAAATGGAAATTGGACCAAACCGCTGTGCAGTTCGATAATAAAAAATTGGAGGTAGTTAAAATGGATTCAGCAAAAGTATTAGATGCAAAAGGACTAGCTTGTCCAATGCCTATTGTTAAAACTAAAAAAGCTATGGATGAAATTCAATCAGGAGAGATACTTGAAATTCATGCTACAGATAAAGGGGCAAAAAATGATTTATCAGCTTGGGCAAAAACTGTTGGACACGAGCTTCTTAAGCATGAAGAAGAAAATGAAGTTTTAAAGTTCTGGATTAAGAAAGCTTAGTGCAGAAAAATACAAAAGTAAATGAAAATAAGGGGAACCGATTAAGGTTCCCTTTCTATAAGGAGGAATAATAATGGATTTTGCATTTATAATCACCATTTTTCTCATCGGATTTATAGGCTCCTATATATCCGGGATGTTGGGAATTGGTGGTTCTATAATAAAATACCCAATGCTTTTATACATTCCGCCACTATTTGGTTTAGCAGCCTTCAGTGCACATGAAGTCTCAGGAATAAGTGCGGTTCAGGTGTTCTTTGCAACCATTGGTGGTGTATGGGCATATCGTAAAGGTGGGTATCTAAATAAAACCTTAATTGGATATATGGGAGTTAGTATATTACTTGGAAGCTTTATTGGAGGCTATGGTTCCAGGATGATGAGCGAAGGAACTATTAATTTAATATACGGAGTTTTAGCATTAGCAGCAGCGATTATGATGTTTATACCTAAAAAGGGAATTGATGATATTCCTTTGGACCAGGTTAAGTTTAATAAATGGCTTGCAGCAGGACTTGCCTTCATAGTAGGATTAGGGGCAGGTATTGTGGGAGCAGCAGGAGCCTTTCTGCTTGTACCCATAATGTTGGTGGTCTTAAAAATTCCTACCAGGATGACTATTGCATCTTCCTTAGCTATCACATTTATATCTTCCATAGGAGCAACTATAGGAAAGATTACTACAGGACAGGTAGACTATGCATCTGCAGCAATAATGGTAGTAGCAAGCTTGATTGCATCTCCCCTTGGAGCAATTGCAGGTAAAAAGATAAATGCTAAGGTGCTTCAAAACTTATTGGCGGTATTAATATTTGCCACCGCTATTAAGATTTGGATGGACATACTCTAAAGGTTATAAAATCACTAGGGGCTTATGCCCCTTTAGCTGTTTAAATGGAATTAATTTTACAGTGAAGAATTTATAGAAACTACTTGACTGTGAGTTATCTAGTTGTTATAATGAAATACGTCGCAGGAATGCGAGTAATATAAAAATTTTAGTTATGGTAACATGGAGAGATGTCCGAGTTGGCTTAAGGGGCACGCCTGGAAAGCGTGTGTAGGGGAAACTCTACCGAGGGTTCGAATCCCTCTCTCTCCGCCATTTAAACTTTGCCGTGCTAGATGGGGAGTTAGCGGTGCCCTGTACCTGCAATCCGCTACAGCAGGATTGAATTCCTCACTTCGGCTTTAACCTGTAGGGTCTGCCCCATATAAGTGGTGTTGAGAGTTGGGTCCCACGCAACGGAAGCCCGTGAACCCCGTCAGGTCCGGAAGGAAGCAGCGGTAAGTGGATCCTTTCGTGTGCCGTGGATTAACCTGGCTTGAGCTAACTGTATGGGTAACGCTTATAGGTTACTGCCAACGTGAGGTGCACGGTTTTTATTATAATTAAATATGGTGCCAGGCACCTGACAAGTGACAAAAATAAAAGGCATATTTCAGAAATACATCAAAAGGTATTTCTTTTTTTATGCCTTTTTTTATTTTTGCTATAAATGGATATTCTTTTCAATTAAATCCGTATGAAGCTTTTATTTATCTTTTTTATGGCTTACAATCATATCCTTTCCATCATAATCTACAGTGATTATGCTGTGAGGAGCAATGTCCTCTTTTATAATAAGTCTTGCAATTAAAGTTTCTACCTCTCTTTGTATAAAGCGTTTTAATGGCCTTGCACCATAAATTGGATCATAAGCCGCTTCAGCTAAATATTCTTTTACTTCCTCGGTAAGTTCTATATCAAGCTGCTGGCTCTTAAGTCTTTTTCTTAAATCTATCAATAATAAATCTGTAATTTTAAATATATCTTTTTTAGTAAGAGGCTTATAAAATACAATTTCATCCAATCTATTTAAGAATTCAGGTCTGAAGGAATGCTTTAAAAGCTCCTCAACCTGGTTTTTAGCTTCATCAGTTATGCTGCCGTCTTCTGCTATACCTTCTAACAAATAGGAAGAACCAAGATTAGAGGTAAGTATTATTATAGTGTTTTTAAAGTCCACGGTCCTTCCCTGAGAATCTGTAATCCTTCCATCATCCAGCACCTGAAGGAGTACATTGAACACATCAGGGTGAGCCTTTTCCACTTCATCAAATAAGATTACTGAGTAGGGTTTTCTTCTCACTGCTTCCGTTAACTGTCCACCCTCCTCATAGCCTACATATCCCGGAGGAGCTCCTATAAGCCTGCTCACAGAGTACTTCTCCATATATTCGCTCATATCAATACGGATTATATTTTTTTTATCATCAAAAAGGGTTTGAGCTAGGGTTTTAGCCAGCTGAGTTTTACCTACACCGGTAGGGCCAAGAAATAAAAATGAGCCTATAGGTCGATTAGGATCTGCAATTCCTGCACGTGAACGGAGAATGGCTTCAGTTACCCTTTTAACCGCTTCCTCCTGTCCAACAACCCTTTCATGAAGTATGCTTTCAAGGTTCAGAAGCTTTTCTCTTTCCCCCTCCATTAATTTAGATAGGGGGATTCCTGTCCAGCGGGAAACTATCCTTGCAATTTCTTCATCTGTAACTTTATCTCTCAGCAGAGAGTTTTCAGTTTGCTTTTTTTGTGCTAAAGCCTCTTCCTTGACAAGTTCTTTTTGAAGCTCGGGGAGTCTGCCGTATTTTAGTTCCGCTGCTTTATTTAAATCATAGCTTCTTTCAGCCTTTTCTATTTCACCATTAATTCTTTCTATTTCCTCCCGAAGTTTTTGGACCTTAGAAATAGCTGTTTTTTCATTTTCCCATTTAGCCTTCATAGCGTTAAAGGTAGAATTCATTTCAGAGAGTTCCTTTTGAATTTCTGATAAATGCTCTCTGGCAAGCTGGTCTTTTTCCTTTTTTAAAGCTGCTTCTTCTATCTGAAGCTGAATTATCCTCCTTGAAATCTCATCCAGCTCCGTAGGCATGGAATCTATTTCTGTACGTATCATAGCACAGGATTCATCCACTAAATCTATGGCCTTATCAGGGAGAAATCTATCAGATATATAACGGTTTGACAGGGTGGCGGCAGCTATTAATGCCTGATCCTGTATTTTTACTCCGTGAAATACTTCATACCGTTCCTTTAAGCCTCTTAAGATTGCTATGGTATCTTCAACGGTAGGCTCATTTACCATTACCGGCTGAAATCTTCTCTCCAGTGCAGCATCTTTTTCTATATACTGCCTGTATTCATTTAAGGTGGTAGCCCCAATGCAGTGCAGTTCCCCTCTGGCTAAAAGAGGTTTAAGGAGATTTCCTGCATCCATAGACCCTTCGGTTTTACCTGCTCCTACTATATTATGAAGCTCATCTATAAACATTATAATTTGTCCCTGGGATTTTTTTATTTCATTTAATACTGCTTTTAACCTCTCTTCAAATTCTCCCCGATATTTAGCACCTGCTACTAAAGCTCCCATGTCCAGGGAAAAAATTCTTCTGTTTTTTAAACTGGAGGGTACGTCCCCTCGAACTATCCTTTGTGCAAGTCCTTCTGCAATAGCTGTTTTACCAACTCCCGGCTCACCAATTAAAACAGGATTATTTTTTGTTTTTCTTGATAAGATTCGTATAACGTTTCTTATCTCATTATCCCGTCCTATTACAGGATCAAGTTTTTGATTTTCTGCCTTTTTTACTAAGTCATAGCCGTATTTTTCAAGGACATCATAGGTGTTTTCAGGATTTTCACTGGTTACTCTGGTATTTCCTCTAACCTCCTGAAGTGCTTTTAAAAAGTTATCTTTATTAAGTCCGAATCTTGAAAATACATCTTTTAAAGCATTATTAGGGTGATTTAAAAGTCCAAGCATTATATGTTCTACTGAAACAAATTCATCCTTCATTCTTTCTGCAGTCTTTTCCGAATATAATAAAGCTTCATCTACATCCTTGGAAACATAAATCTTTCCTGCTTCTCGTCCTGAGCCGGTGACAGCAGAAAGTCTTCTTATCTTTTGAAGCAGAGCTTCAGTGAAAGCCTCAGTATCTATATTAACCTTAAGCAGCATTTGAGGTATAAGGCCTTCCTGCTGAGTAACTAAAGCATAAGTCAAGTGCTCCTGCTCTATCTGCATATTATTATGGCTGAGAGCTAAAGATTGTGCTTCTTGAATAGCTTCTAAAGATTTTTGAGTAAATTTTTGCATATTCATCTACATCACTCTCCTGATTTAATTATACTCATCTATGGCTAATTTTATTTAATTTAAACTTGTTAATAATATAATTATATCAGTTAAATTTTTCGAAATAAACGGTGCTATCTGTCTCTGTTACTGATTAATCCAACAGAAGAAAATTATATATGATTTCTTAAAATTCTTTTTATTTATAATTGTAAAAACTATAGCGTTTTAGTGTATAATAATAAGGTAGAACACAAGAAATGAGGTGAGACACCTTGGCTTATACTGCGTTATACAGAGAATGGAGACCTAAAAATTTTGAAGATGTAGTTGGACAGGAACATATAACTGTAACTTTAAAAAATCAAATTAAAAATCAAAGAACTGCTCATGCGTATTTATTTTGTGGGACAAGAGGGACAGGTAAAACCTCCACTGCCAAAATAATGGCTAAGGCACTTAATTGTCTTGATTTAAAAGATGGGGAACCCTGCAATGAATGCGAAATGTGCACAAAGATTAATCAGGGGTTGGCTATAGATGTTACTGAATTAGATGCTGCTTCAAATAATGGAGTGGATAAAATAAGGGATATAATAGATGATGTCCAGTATCCACCCCAGGAAGCAAGATTCAAAGTATATATTATGGATGAGGTTCATATGCTTTCTCAGGGAGCTGTTAATGCCTTTTTAAAAACCCTGGAGGAGCCTCCTAAAAATGTGGTGTTTATTTTGGCTACCACAGATCCTCAAAAGCTTCCCATAACGATACTATCAAGATGTCAAAGGTTCGATTTTAAAAGGATAAGCACAGAAAAAATCACTGCGCTGCTAAGAAAAATAGTAAGCGGCCAGGGAGTATTTGCCGACGACAATTCTTTGAGTTTAATAGCCAGGATTGCCGATGGAGCAGCCAGAGATTCTTTAAGTATATTGGATCAGGCTATATCCATGGGCGGAGGAAAAGTGGAATACTCTAATGTAATCAATATGCTTGGACTTGTAACCAATGAGAATCTCTTTAAGCTTACTGATTCCGTCATTGAAAGAAATGTGGAAAAAGCCATGAATGTAATAGATGAAATGGTTATGGCAGGAAAGGATCTTTATCTTTTTATAAAGGATTTTATAGCTCATTACAGAAATCTATTAATGGTAAAGGTAAGCAATTCTCCTGAAAGCATAGTTGATATGTCTTTAGAAAATATTGAGCTTTTAAGAGAACAGGGAAACAGGATAAGAATAGAAGAAATAATGAGGAATATAAGGATACTGCAGGAATGCGAGGAGCAGGCAAAGTCCAGCAAGCAGGCAAGACTTTATTTAGAGCTTGCGGTTATAAAGCTCTGTAAAATAGAGTATGATACCTCTCCGGAGATAATTTTAACCAGGATTAATAAGCTGGAGGAGCTTATTAAAAGAGGTAGAGTAGCATTCCCGTCAGCAGGAGAAGAGGCTCCCAAGAAAAATATAAAAGTGAAAAGCACCATTTCTCCTAAAAAGAAGAATCTCAGCACCGAGGCTGAGGAAGACTCTTCTTCAATGATAAATGTTGATTCAAAGATAACTATAGATACGGTGAGAAGGGCATGGAAAGATATTCTGGACAGCTTTAAGGCAAGAAGGAATATGCTTATATATGCTTCCTTAATGACAGGAAGACCTGCCTCCTGTGAAAAGGGAATCATTGAAATACAGTACGAGGAACAGTTTGCTTTTAATAAACTCAGACTGGAAAAGGAAGATAACAGAAAAATAGTGGATGAAGTGTTTTCTGAAATATTAAAGGATAGGGTTAAGGTCCGCTACACTGTAGACAGAAAGCAGCAGGAAAGTAATAACCCCATGGATCTTCTAATAGAAGCCATAGGGGAAGATAACATTGA
This sequence comes from Clostridium polynesiense, assembly GCF_000820705.1. Lineage (GTDB taxonomy): Bacteria > Bacillota > Clostridia > Clostridiales > Clostridiaceae > Clostridium_AA > Clostridium_AA polynesiense. The sequence goes on from NZ_CCXI01000158.1 coordinate 45,817, forward strand.
AATAATTGATGAATAATCTGTCTTGGTAACTATAAAATATACATTTTATTAAACCGGGGCATAAATATAGTCATAAGTACTAAAATACTATATAATAATATGAGTAAATTCTAAATAGGGAGGTTTATCATATGGCAAAAGGATTTCCAGGCGGCTTCGGCGGCGGAAACATGAATAATTTAATGAAGCAGGCACAGAAACTGCAGAAACAGATGGAAGAAATGCAGAAAGAGCTTGAAAATAAAGAATTTGAATCTTCTGTAGGCGGTGGAGCAGTAGTTGTTAAAGCAAATGGCAAAAAACAGCTGGTGTCAATAAAAATAAAGCCTGAAGTATTGGATCCTGATGATGTGGAAATGCTTGAGGATATGGTTTTAAGCGCAGTAAATGAGGTTATTAAAAAAGCAGAGGATGAAACAAACAGCGCTATGGGAAAAGTTACTGGCGGCTTCAACATGCCGGGATTATTTTAAACACAGCATTTTGAGTTTACAATGTAAAACAAAGGACTTAAGATTCACTACTGAGAATTGAAAATTACGATGTGATAATTTAGATTTAAGAATTGAGATGTAATCAATAAGAAAAATTTTTCCTCAGGGGAAAATTTTTTCTTTATGGTATTTAAATTCTTCCTTCTAGATTGTCTTAAAAAGGAAGTGAGAAATTGGATTTTTATCCAGTGGCTATAGAAAAACTAATTGAAGAATTTGCTAAACTTCCTGGAGTAGGGCATAAAACTGCTCAAAGGCTTACCCTTCACATATTAAATCTTCCAAAAGAAGAGGTGGAGGAGTTTTCTAATGCCTTAGTTCAGGCTAGAGGTACCATAAAGTATTGCTCAGTCTGCGGGAATTATACAGATTCAGATCCTTGTGCCATATGTTCAAATCCAAACAGGGAAAAGGGAGTAATCTGCGTAATAGAGCAGCCCAAAGATATAATGACTATGGAAAAGATCAAGGAGTTTAATGGGGTATATCATGTGCTTCATGGAAACATATCCCCCATGCAGGGAAGAGGTCCTCAGGATATAAGGATAAGAGAGCTTGTAGCAAGAATGTCTCCGGAAGTAAAGGAGGTCATAGTGGCTACAAACCCTACCATAGAAGGAGAGGCTACTGCTATGTACATCTCCAGAATACTAAAGCCTCTTGATATGAAGGTTACAAGGATTGCTTCTGGAATACCAGTAGGCGGAGACTTAGAATATGCCGATGAGGTAACACTATCCAAGGCTTTAGAAGGCCGTAAGGAAATATAGATATATAGGGACAAACAGGTGCCAGGCACCTGACAAGTGACTATAAATAATTTTTTGTAAATATATGGCTAAAGGTCTTTCCTTTAGCTTTATTTTTTTGTAGATTATATGAAATATATTTTTACTGTTTTCTAGAAAAAAATGGTATAATTGCGTATACATATTATATTTTTCTTAAGAATTAATCATGCTTATAGTTAATTTTTGCGTTTAATAAAGCATATAAAGAAATAGAGGGGGATACAGGTACTATGATAAAAAGATGCATTATGGTATTTCCGCGTTTTAAAAATATAGATTTAATAGAGGAAATAAGGGAAAAATATGATCCTCTTGCTCATCATGTACCACCTCATATAACCCTGATTTTCCCCTTTGAAAGTAATATCAGTGGAGATATATTAAGAGAGCATATTGAAAATGTACTTAGTGGTATAAAGCCTTTTTCTGTTACACTTAAGGAAATTACTCCTTCAACCTCCTTTGGTAATTACTTGTTTCTAAATATTACAGAGAGTAAGGAACAGATAATTCAAATACACAAAAGATTATACAGCGGTATTTTAAAAGAATTTTATCCTCCATGGCTGAATAACGAGGAGTTCATTCCTCACCTTACTGTTGGAAATGTGAATAATATAGAGGAATTCAATAAAGCAGTAGAAGAAACTAAAAAAATAAAGGATATATTTAAAACCACTGTAGATTCAATAAGCGTAGAAATTATAGATAAAGATGAAAACTCAATAATAGAAATGGATTTGAAATTAAATAATATTGTATGAAAGGGTGAAAGCTTATGACTAAAGTATATCTGGTAAAGCCGGGGATTGAGTATAAGGAAGAATATTTAAATATGATTGAAGAATGGAAAAGTACCGGCGAAGAGTTTACCCCCTGGGTTTTAAGCTTTGATGCCAGTGATTTTTCAGCACTTATAAAAAAGCTAGAGAAAATGAGTGTAGGAGAAGGGTTGGAACCTGAGTTTGTTGAAAACTCTACCTATTGGCTGGCAGATGATAAGAAAAGAATTTTAGGTGCTGTAAACATAAGGCACAGGCTTAATGAGGATTTATTAGACAGAGGCGGACATATAGGATATGGAATAAGGCCTAGTGAAAGAAAGAAGGGTTATGCCTCAGAATTATTAAGACAGGCATTGATTATAGTTAAAGAAATGGGCATGAAAAGGGTGCTCCTAACCTGCGATAAGGAAAATAAAGGTTCTGCTAAAACAATAGTTAAAAATAAAGGAATATTGGAATCTGAAGGTGTGTATAAGGGAATTGCTTTTCAAAGATATTGGATTGATTTAGATAATTAATGAGAAATAAATATATAAGAAGATAAGATTAAATAAGCATTTTTCAAGGAGAATAGTTCAATTACCTGGGAAATATTATACCATCAGTATTATAATGTCAGATACCCGGCGGCTGATATCATAAGTATGACATTAAAATTATCTACATTACGCAAATAAATATGCTAAAATTAAATAATATAAAAACTGTTTAAAGGAGGATTGAAAAATGGGGATATTTAATGGAGTAATAGGAAACGCATCAGAAATAAATCCAGAGGAATTAAAGGCAAAATATAAGGAATTATTATATCCGGGAGAAATTGTAGAAAAAGCATATCTGCTTATTAGAGATATGTTCATTTTTACAAACAAAAGATTAATACTGGTGGATGTACAGGGTATGACTGGAAAGAAAATTGAATATCACTCAATTTTATATAGAAGCATCACCCACTTCACCATTGAAACCTCAGGTCACTTCGATCTTGACGCTGAGCTTAAGATATGGATATCAGGATCGGATATGCCTATACAGAAGCAGTTTAACAGTAAACTTAATATATACGAACTTCAGAGGGTATTGGCTGAGTACGCTTCACGATAATTTGTCACTTGTCAGGTGCCTGGCACCAGCTTGAATACTTTTTCCTATTTCTGTCAAGGATTTCAGATAGTACAGAAATAGGAGGTTCTTATGTCGGAGAATATTATACAGGTTGATTTTAATAAGAAGGAATTAAAGGAAATAAAAAAGACCCTGCTTGAAGGGATAAATAAGGCTTTAGCTGATATAGAGGCTGCAGAGTGCTTTTTTCAAAACGCTACTGATCCGAAGCTTATAGAGGTGGCAATCTTTTATAAGCAAGCTGCTGTTACCAGATATGAATATCTCATAAAGCAGGCAAAACACCTAAATATAGGCATTAATGCAAAATATCTTATAAATAATAATTCTATACGTACCATATAGTAATATATAATAATATTATTATATTAAGGATGATAAAGTAATTTAAATCAAGAAATAATTTTACGAAGGGGTTGATGGCATGGACGTATTTATTTATTTTATTATAGCTATGGTTGCTTTAGTTTTAATAGTAAAATTGTTCTCATGGCCTATAAAAATATTGGTTAAGCTTTTAATAAACGGAGTTTTGGGAGCTATACTGCTATGGCTGGTTAATTTATTCGGGCAAATGTTTGGGTTACAAATAGGAATCAATGCTGCTACTGCTTTAATTGCTGGATTTTTCGGAGTGCCCGGGGTTATATTTTTAATAATCTTTAAGCTTTTCTTTTAAATAAATTAAATAGATGAAATGAAACAGACCACCTGTTGCAAGTGGTCTGTTTTTTAATTAAAGATGGGAGTAGGAAGAATTCTAATTAAAAATTATTGGGGCAAAGCCTTATATTTAAGAGGAGCATTATTAATAGCCTTTATACTGCTAGTATATGTACTTTTTATATTTGTGTTACAAAATAAGCATTATAGAAGCAAATAAATAATAAATTTACAGTAATTAACTTAAATGTGTTATAATAGGATATAATAGGCAGAATAATTTCATAAGATGGGTGGATTATTATGAAAAATTATTTTTCAATAGCGATGTTTAAAGAGGAATTTAAAAAGGCAAAGTGGTTTTCTCCACTGCTATTTTTAGTTTTGTTCATTATTTTTAATAATGGTGAAATGTTAAGTACTATTAAATTAAGTGACAGCAGCGGATTTAGTGCCTCCTATGGAATAAAGAACTTTATTTCTTTGTCCTGGGTTCAAAGCCTTAAGCTGATTTTCATATATATAATAGGATGCACTATATTAATGAATAACAAAATAAAATATCTTCGCTCAGAAGATTTCAAGGATGATAAAAGAATATCCTATTTAATTACCGAAGGAGTATTTTTAATAACTGCTATAACTATAAGTTTTATTGGGAATTTTTTAATAAAGCTTGCGGCTTATGGTATAAATAAAAGGATTTTTTATGATACAGCTCACATTGGAGTTTCATACCTGTTAAAATTTTTAATATTTCATCTTATTCTTATAATATTGATGGTATCCATAAGCCTTTTTCTCAATTCCCTTTTCGGAAAAAAGATTTCTGTAATTATAATGCCTATATTAGTGATATATTCGTACTTCCTTATTTTTGGGACAGGATATTACCTTATAAATGAAAGCCATATTAAAACAAGAAGCTTTATTAAATGGGTAGAAGAAGCTACTATTTATAAAGTTTTTAATATGATAAACTCAGATTTTAGGCTTGCTCTGCAGGACAATAAAATGCAAATGTCCATCATGCTGTTTATGTTATGCGGTGCTGTACTTATTTTTTTATTATCACTGATTTCCTATAGATATATGAAACCGGAGAGGCTGGACAGATACTTTATGTATGTGGGAGTGGAAGCTGTGGTGATGGGAATCATATTTTTTACATGCTCCCTGTATCTTTCTTTATTTACTGCGCTGATAATGATACTTCGAAGTGAAAATGCAGATATAATATGGGCATGGAAGTATTCATACAGGTTTATTTTTATATATACTGGATTAGCAGCTGCTGTTCGGTTAACTTATGTCTTTATAGCAAATAGGTATTGGGAAGTACTTATGGGAAGTAAATTAAAGAAGAGAAATCAGGATAATAACTTAAATATTTAATAATCAGGTAATTTAACAAATATAAAAATAATAAGACATCCTTTTCCGTGGGATGTCTTATTATTTTAAGCGGATATTAAAAATGACTGAGAGTGACTATTAAAAAGCATATACCAAAAGATATCAGCATTAAAGCTGTTAAAAACACCAATATATTTTTCAATGTAGGTTTTTTCATAATTAGTCACTTTCCTTTCCGTTTAGAGGATAGCCAATTTTTCTACCAAGCTTTTTCATTAATCCATAATTAAACTTCAGCATTAATATTCCTAATATAAAAACTATTATTCCTAAAATAACCACGCCTAATATTCCAAAAAACATCGCAGATTCCGGAAGTTTAAAAGGAAGGTTTACCAGATGAGGAGCAAATATAACGGAACCGGCAATAGCTACCCCTGATAGTGAAACTAAGATGGATGCTAAAAATAAAGTTAACAGTACAAAAAACAGGGGAAGAGACATAATAAGAAAAAATATAAAGCCCAATATGCTGAATATGGTTTTGAAGAATTTAGACAACATGGATTGTATAACACTCATTGATGGAAGCTCTACTGATGATATATCAGTTTTATCAGTTATTTCTGAAAAGCTTTCTTGATGAGAGGTGGTGATTTCTTCTGAAATTATATCCATATTTTTTATGCAGCTTTGAGCAATTATATACGGATCCCCTAAGCTGGTGATAAAATCATCTTCCGATATACCTTTAGACTCGGCATCTTTAAACTTGTTTCTATATTTATTAAGTACTATTTCTACAGAGGTTTCAGGATACCCTGATAAATTTGCTTCTAATATACTTAAAAAATCTGATTTTTTCATAACTTATTTTTAGTGAGGATAATTATAATATATATGAAAGACTCACTAAAATTTACCTCCTTTCATTATATACATTTAATTAGTACATAATAACTGATTGGCTGATTTTACTTTATATAAAAATCTTCTATATTATAATACAGTTTTTTTCTTTTTAATTAAAGTCCTCATATCTTATATATTAATACAAAAGATATTGAAATAAACTACTCCCAGTGTATCAATATAAGTATATCAAAGAAATATAAAGTAAAGAGGAGGAATGTGGATGGTTTTTTTCATTAAAACAGTATTAAATATAAAGAGTATATCTATATTCATGATACTATATACAAGTCGCTTGCGGCAGAGCGATGATAAATAAACAGCACTAAATAAAAACTTTAAATTAATAAATAAAAATTAATTTAAAATTTAAATAAAATGTGTTGACAAAACAAAGCCGCCGTGATAATATAATCAAGCGGTGAATGAAAAGCCGCAG
>NZ_CCXI01000159.1 GCF_000820705.1 Clostridium polynesiense
TTTCACATCTTAGTTTCCTAAGACACTTAACTATTTTACCTTGTAGCCTTTTGTTTGTCAACAGTTTTTTAATTTAATTTTAAAACTGTTAACTTTCAAAATTCTTTGTCGCCGTCAAGCGACTTAGTTATAGTAACATGAGCGGTACATAATTAAAATACCAGATAATCCCGTATATATTAATTATCTTTCCCATAGTAATATATCCTCAATTTATTAAAGTTATTCATATACTGATACGCTTGGAATTGTTTATTTATTTTAAGTGAAAATTCGGTGAAATAAAAGGAAGAAAAAGCACTTAAATCCTTCTCCGGAGTTTAATCCTTTAAAGATTTAAGTGCTTCATTATAATTCAATCTTTTTAAACACTCTCATTCTATATGCATTAGAAGCATAATATCCAAGCTGATTTAAAAGCTTATAATTAGCATAAGCTCCTACTACCGCACCTATTCCCGGCACCAGCTGCATAAGCTTTGCTAAATCTATATAATCCCTGTACTCCTGCTGAAACACCCTCCAGTCAAAAGCTTCTGAGTTTTCAGGAAGAGTAAGTATATAATTATCCCAATCCTTTATTATATTGTATATTTCATTTCTTCTTTCCTGACTTGAAAAAGCTATTTGAAATATATAAAGTATATAGAGCCTTTCTCTATAATCTTTTACATCAAAGCCGTAAATGCTTGCAGATTCAAACAGAAACTTTATCTTCATACTTAATAATATAGGAAAGTCTGCAAGACCCAGAAGTATGCCTCCTGCCCCTGTACCTGCACCGCTCACTGCTCCTGCTTTTTTATAAAAATCTATGCGCTTATTTAAAAGTTCTTCCCTCTGCCTGAGACTTCCCTGAAGGATAGGCTTTCTGGTAGTATATTCTGATCCCACAGCAACCATTTTAACCATATTCTTTATAGCTTCTGTAATAATTTTATGAGCCTGCTCCGGTATTATATGGTTAATTTTATCCTGCATTCCTTTGGACATTTTACTTCCGATAGAAGGTTTCCTTTGCATATTTTTCTGCCAGTATTTTAACTCTCTTAGCGCTGTTTTTTCATAGTTATCCATGAAAGCACCTCCTTTACAGAAAGTATACTATTATATTTTATGCCTCCTGCAACCTTTAAATATCTTTGTGAGATCTTGAATGAATTATATGTCACTATATTATATACATTAATACTTAAGAAACTATTATTATAATATGAAATTTTTATAAGACATTTTACCCTTCTATTTTTATATCTTTAATATGTCTTTTACTCAAATGAAAGCCTCTTTATCCCAAATTCCCTAATTTCGCTATGAGTAATAGCTCTTCTTTTAATTTTCAGTAATCTGATACTGAGTAAAAATGAGCTTGATAGCTGCATAAAGATGAGCTTTTAACTCCTCTAAAGGAACAGGTTCTTTATATAAAATAGCATTATAACTTGTGCCGCTTACTAATTCTAAAATCATATACATCATTAGTTCTGGTGAACGATAGGTATTTTTTGAGTTTTGAAGCATTGTTTCAAAAATAGTAACTATTGATGGTGTATCTTTTCCAGAAGCATATACAAGTGAATTTCGAACAAACCCCCAACTTAGATGCTTAGAAAGTAACATAACAAGACTATGATTTTCAGAAAGCTGATCCAGAATCTGATCAATGATAAAAAGAATTTGGTTTTCAAAATCTGTTATTTCCGGATGATTCTGCAGTTTGTGATATGCGTTTTGAAAAACCTGTGATGCTTTGTGGGCAATCAGGTGATTGCGAATATCATATTTATTTTTAAAGTAAAGATAAAAAGTTCCTTTTGCCACACCGGCTTGTTTTACGATGTCAGAAATAGAAGTTTTTGTAAACCCATTATTGATAAATAGAGAAAAAGCTGATTCCAAAAGAGAATCCCTTTTTTGTTGTTTATTGTTATCCACCTTTCCCATAGCACAAAGCACCTCATAAAATAAATTCCATATTACAGCTTAAAAGCTGCTATCATGTTTTGTCTATTATTATAGGAACTAGAGACGGAAAAAGTCAATGAAAAGTCAAGTTTTTACCATCTTTTATACGCTGAATAAAAAAATAAACTGACTAATAGTCAAAAATATATAAAACATATATTGACTAATGGTCATTTTTGAAGTATAACAATAAATGACCAATAGTCATAAAATGAAGGGAGGAAGAATCATGGAGAAACTTGGTAGGAAGATTGTGAAATCCCGGATTCCGATTTTTATCATCAGTATTTTACTTTTGATTCCTGCAACAATTGGTTATATCAATACAAGAGTAAATTATGATATTTTGTATTATTTACCGGATGATATAGAAACAATGCAGGGACAGGAAATTTTGGTGAATGAATTCGGTACAGGAGCATATTCAATGTTCCTATGTGAAGGAATGAAGAATAAAGACGTAGCAGAATTAAAAAAACAAATTGAGAAAGTGAATCATGTATCAAAGGTAGTATGGTATGACAGCTTTGCAGATATCAGTATTCCTATGGAAATGTTGCCTGAAAAAGTGCGATCTGCATTTAACTCAGAAAATTCCACAATGATGTTCATTATTTTTGATACAACAACTTCCGCTGATGAAACTATGGATGCCATCCAGGATATTCGTCATATAGCTGGAAAGCAATGCTTTTTAAGTGGAATGTCTGCAGTGGTAACGGACACGAAGGAACTAGCAGAATCAGAAGTTACCATCTATGTTGTAATTGCCGTAATACTATCTACTATTGTTTTGGCACTAACCATGGAAACATATTTAATACCAATCTTGTTTCTTTTAAGCATTGGAATGGCGATTTTATATAATATGGGAACCAATATATTAACTGGTGAAATTTCCTATATAACAAAAGCGTTAAGTGCAGTATTACAGTTAGGTGTTACAATGGACTATTCTATTTTCCTATGGCATAGCTATCAGGAAAAAAAGGAGATATACAAAGAAGATCACGAAGAAGCAATGGCACAGGCAATTGCAGCTACCATTAAATCAGTGGTTGGCAGCTCTATAACTACCATCGCAGGCTTTATAGCACTTTGCTTTATGAGCTTTACCTTAGGAATGGATTTGGGAATCGTTATGACAAAAGGTGTTATCTTTGGTGTGATCTGTTGTGTAACGGTACTTCCTTCCATGATTATGATATTCGATAAAGCTCTGGGAAAAACAGCGCATCGTCAATTGATACCTGATTTCCCAAAAGTGTCAGATTTTATAGTAAAACATCATGTTATTTTTGCAGTTATATTTGTAGCATTATTTATCCCCTTTGCATATTTTCAGGCAAATGCCAAGGTATATTATAACCTCGATGCTACATTGCCTAAGGAGTTAGAAAGTATTCAGGCAAATGCAAAACTTCAGGAAGAATATCATATGGGAGCAGCACATATGGTTCTTTTGGATAAAGAAATTTCGGAAAAAGAAAAATATAAAATGATAAAGGAAATGCAGCAGGTAGAGGGTGTCAAAGAAGTTTTGGGATTAGAAACTTTGATTGGACCTACAATACCCAAAAATATGATACCTAAAGATATCAAAGAGGTGCTGGAAAGCGATAATTATGAACTGATGCTGATTATGAATGAATATCAGGTTGCATCAGAAGAAGTAAATGATCAAATTGACGAATTGAATAGTGTATTAAAAAAATATAATCCAAAAGGAATGCTTGTAGGTGAAGCACCTTGTACAAAAGATCTGATTGAAATTACAGATCATGATTTTAAAGTCGTTAGTGCGGTATCAATTTTAGCAGTATTCCTGATTATTCTATTTGTATTTAAGTCTGTTTCACTTCCTGTAATTTTGGTAGTGGTTATAGAAGGTGCAATTTTCATTAATATGGGAATTCCTTATTTGACAGGTTCGGAGCTTCCATTCATCGCATCTATTGTTATAGGAACTATTCAGCTGGGGGCCACCGTAGATTATGCAATTTTGATGACTAGTCGGTATGAAAAAGAACGCGGAGCAGGAAAAGAAAAAAAAGAAGCAATTCAAATTGCTCATCAAAGCAGTATGCGTCCAGTTATGGTATCAGCATTTAGCTTTTTTGCCGCAACCTTTGGTGTAGGAATGTATTCGAAGATTGATATGATTAGTTCTTTATGCTTGTTAATGGCTAGAGGAGCCTTAATTAGTATGTGCGCGGTACTATTGTTTTTACCGGCAATGTATTGGTTATTTGATGGTTTAATCTGCAAAACAAGTAAAAACTTCAAAAATAATAAATAGGAGGCGCTTATTATGAAAAAAAGATATATGCAGGCAATGATGGCAGGAACAACAGCACTTTTAACACTGACAGTTCCGGCTACAACTATCTGGGCGTCTGTTCCAGAAAAAGAACAGACTGTTTATGTAAATGCAGATGAAAGCGGTAAAATAGAAAAAGTTATTGTAAGCAATTGGCTGAAAAACACAGAAAAAAAATCATCTATCACAGACAAAACAGAACTGAAAAATATTGAAAATGTAAAAGGAGAAGAAAGCTTTTCTCAAGCCGGAGATGGAACCCTCACATGGCAGGCAGAAGGTAAGGATATCTACTATCAGGGAGAAACGGAAAAAGAATTGCCTGTTTCCGTAAAAATGACATACTTCCTGGACGAAAAGGAAATTCAGCCCACAGAACTGGCAGGGAAAAGTGGAAAGATAAAGATTCGTATTAATTATGAAAATAAAACAAAAGAAACCTGTGAAATTAATGGTAAGACAGAAACTATTCAAACTCCGTTTTTAATGGTTTCTGGCATGATTCTTCCAACAGATAAATTTACAAATGTGGAAGTTAAAAATGGAACAGTAATCTCCGATGGACAAGACAATATTATTATAGGTATGGGGTTTCCTGGGCATTCTGATAGCTTAAAACTATCAGATATTAAGGAATTGGAAGATACAGAAATCCCAGATTATGTGGAAATCACAGCTGATGTAAAAGATTTTTCCCTTGCCCTTACAGCTACAGTTGCTACTACAGGTACTCTAAATGAATTAGGACTGGAAAATATAGAAAGCTTAGATGAATTAAAAGATAAAATGGATTTGCTTTCTGATTCTTCACTTTCACTGGTGAAAGGAAGTCAAGCATTGCAGGAAGGAATTGAAACTCTGGATACATCAGCAGATACCTTTTTAGTAGGACTAAGCACTGCAGATGATGGAGCCGGAAAATTGAAGGCGGGTATTGATACCATGAATGAAAAGAAGGGAGAACTTCAGGATGGAGTTCATCAGTTGATGGAAGGAATGAAAGCTCTAAATCATGGAGCTGGAGAGCTTCAAAAAGGTGTTCACTCTTACACAGAAGGGACAAAGCAGTTAGTAGCAGGGGTGGAACAAACAGATTCAGGTGCAATTGTATTAAAATCTTGTCTTGATATCATGAATGAACAAAAAGGAGAATTGACAGAGGGTTCTGGTAAGCTGGCAGAGGGAGCGTCCGCTTTGGAAAAAGGAACAGCAGATTTCCAGACAAAGCTAAATGTTTATACAGGAAAAGTCAGTGATTTGTCAAGGGGATTGACACAGCTCTATGCTGGTATGGAAAACTCTCTTGGAGGTCTTCAGAAATTACCTGAAATTATGAAGATATTAGAGAATGGAATAGGTAATATGGCAACAGGAGCCAATAGCTTCAAAAAGGGAGCCGAACAGATACAATCTTCCTCACAAGCAATAGAAGGTCAATTGAAAAGCTTGAAAGCTGCTGTTTCAGGAGCAACTCAATGTATTCAACAAGCAATAGACGCAATTACAAACAATAAGATAGACACAAGTGGAATTTCTCAAAATGCAACACAGCAGGCACAAACAGCTGCTCAAAAGAAACTTCAGGCAGCAAATGCTCAGCAAAGTCAAAATGTACAGGCAGCATTAAAGGCAGCGGGTCTGACAGAAGAACAGAAAAACGCAGTAATGCAGAATTTGGCAGGAATCTCTATAGATGTACAAGATGTACATATTAAAATATCTCCAGATCAGATAAACACTGCCGTTTTACAGCAACAGCTACAGGCAGCAAAAGACGGTTTGGCAAAAATATCAGATGGATTAAATAAGATTAACATTGATGATACTTCCATTACATCATTAACTAAAGGTGCAGAACAGGCAGTTATAGGAGCAAGTCAGATGCAGGAAGAATTGAAAAGAATATCCACCTCACTTAATGGAATGGAAGATATTCAGACAATGATTCAACAGTTGATGGAAAGCATGAAACAGCTAAAAGATGGAAGCTTAGCACTGTGTGGATATAATCAACAGTTAAATGAGGGAGCAAAAACACTGGCAGCAGGTGCGAAAAATTTGAATTCCGGAACAGGAAAACTATCTGTAGGAGTACAAGCTTTAGGAGATGGCGTATCAAAGCTTGCAGAAGGTGCAAATCAGCTTACAGCAGGAACAGGACAATTGAAAACAGGCGGTAGAGCACTGGTAGCAAATAATGATAAATTAAATGCAGGAGCAAACCAACTTGCAACAGGAAGCAGTGCATTGGCAGCTGGAGGAGCAAAACTTCAGTCAGGTGTAAGTACAGTCAGCGATGGAGTTTCTCAGTTGGCAGCAGGCGCAGCACAGTTAAAAGATGGAACTGGAAAATTGACTTCTGGTGGAAAACAGTTAAAAGGTGGAATTGTACAACTAAAGGATGGTTCTACTGAATTAGCCGAAGGTATGAAAAAATTTGATAAAGAAGGAATTCAGGAACTTACCAAAGTAATGGACGGGGGAATCCAGGATGTTTTAGATCGTCTGCGTGCAATAGTAGATGCAGATAAATCATATAAGGCATTTGATGGAGGAGAAAAAGCTACAGATGGCAGTGTGAAATTCCTAATAGAAACAGCTGGAATTGAGGCAAAAAATTAAAAATAAAGCTTTGAATAAAGAGGTTAGATAAAGGCAGATAGTAAGTACTATCTGCCTTTATTATATTATTAAAACACAGCTCTATACAGCGCTGCGGTTATAAAGCAAACCACTATAGCAATAGCGGTAGGCAATAATGCTCCTATTACAGTCCACTTGGTACTTCCCGTTTCCTTTTTAATAGTCCAGAGGGTTGTAGCACAAGGCCAGTGAAGAAGACTGAAAAGCATAACGTTTAAAGCTGTTAAATATGTCCAGCCATGCTGTAAAAGTACCTGCCTCAAGCTATCTATGCTTTCAAACTCAATCATATGACCTGTAGACAAATAAGCCATTAATAAAATAGGAAGAACTATTTCATTTGCAGGAAGACCTAAAATGAAAGCCATCAGTATATATCCGTCAAGACCAAGCAGATGAGCAAAGGGATCTAAAAAATTAGCTGTCCAAGCTATGATGCTGTAGTCTCCTATATAAATATTTCCAAAGAGCCAGGTTATAGCTCCTGCAGGAGCAGCTATTATTACCGCTCTGGTTAAAACAAAGATGGTTCTGTCTATAAGTGATGTATATAGTATTCTTCCTACCTGAGGCTTTCTGTAAGGGGGAAGCTCAAGAGTAAAAGAAGAAGGAATACCTTTTAAAAGGGTTTTTGAAAGGAGGTAAGAAACCCCTAAGGTGACGATAACCCCTATAATTACCATAGCTGTTACTATTAAAGCAGGAATTATTCCCCCAAAAGAAGAACCGCTTTTCGCCACAAAAAACACTGAAGCAACAGCTATTAATGTTGGAAATCTGCCGTTGCAGGGAACAAAGTTGTTGGTTAGCATAGCGATAAGCCTTTCTCTGGGTGAATCTATTATTCTGCAGCCTATAACCCCTGCTGCATTACACCCCAGCCCCATGCACATGCTTAAACACTGTTTTCCATGGGCACAGGCCTTCTTAAAATAATGATCCAGATTGAAGGCTACTCTGGGGAGATATCCTAAATCCTCTAAAAGAGTAAATATAGGGAAGAATATAGCCATAGGCGGAAGCATAACGGATACTACCCAAGCCAGGGTTCTATATAATCCCAGTACCAAAATTCCGTGAAGCCACTGAGGAGAATTTAATGAATGGAAAATATCCGTAATCTTATCTTCCACTTTGAAAAGAAAATCAGCAATTAGCTCAGAAGGATAATTAGCTCCTGTTACAGTTATCCAAAGCACTGCTGCTAAAAGCAATATCATTATAGGGATTCCGTATCTTTTTGAGGTGAGGATATCATCTATTCGACTTTCCCTTGTCTTAACTGATCTATCCTGTATAACCACAGCTTTTTTAATTTCCTCTGCCCTCTTAAAGTTTACCTCACATATTTCATCTCTTATGGAGTTTTTATCAAAATCTTTAATTATATTATTTACCTTATTTTTTATACTATCTATATCCCTATGGGGCAAATATTTTTTCATGGAATCATAAAGATTTTCATCTCCATCCAGCATCCTTAAGGAATACCATCTGGAGTTCTTATCTGAAATATCTTCCTCAATGGTTTCGCCTATCTTTAAAATGCAGTTTTCAATACCAGAAGAATAAATGGTATTTACAGGCTCTGATTTTATTTTCTTATTTACCAGGCCGTTTAAAGCCTCCTTTAAATCCTCCATTCCCACGCCGCTTCTTGCTGCAGTTAAAACCACAGGTATACCCAGCTCCTCAGAAAGCTTTTCTCCGTCTATTGCAATGTTTTTCTTTTTTGCTTCATCTATTAAGTTTACACAAAGTATTACATTTTCCATAAGCTCCATAACCTGAAACACCAGATTCATATTTCTTTCTAAGGCAGTAGCATCCGTTACCACTATTACTGCATCAGGGCTTCCAAAACACAGATAATCTCTGGCTACCAGCTCCTCTACAGAAGTGGCAAAGAGAGAATAAGTTCCCGGCAGATCCACAAGGACATAATCTATATTTTTAAAGCTGAATTCCCCTCTGGCATTTACTACAGTTTTCCCCGGCCAGTTTCCTGTATGCTGATGAAGCCCGGTTAAACTGTTGAAAACAGTACTTTTACCGGTGTTTGGGTTTCCTGCTAAAGCAATAACAAATTGATTATCCTTCTTTTCTATATTAAAATTATCCTTTAAAAATTCCTTCTTAGTGGATTCGTAGGTGAGACCCATTAATTTACCTCCTGCTAGATTCCTTTCACTGATATTAAAGACGACTCTTCTTTTCTTAATGCAATCATGGTATCCCTGATTTTATAAAGGGTGAGATTTTCCTTCGGCCCTTTTCTTATAACTTCAATAAGCGCTTCCTTAGTGAAGCCTAAGGCAAGCATCCTTTCCCTCATAAGCCCCTGTAAAAACAAGTCGTTAACCCTTACTAAGTTGCCTATTTCCACATCACAAAGTTTGTACATAATTTCTTCCTCCTGCAATACATTATTTTAATTTAAGCTAATGAAGTTAACCTCATCTAACTTTCCTAATGTATTGTATGAAAAAGGTGCCAGGCACGTGACAAGTGACAAACTGCAAAATTCAGTTTGTCACTTGTCACGTGCCTGGCACCTGTAGAAGGTTATATGATCCTGCCATCTGCCATTTATATAAAGATAATTTTTATTAAGTCCCAGTTCTTCAAAGCCGGAGCTTTTAAGCACCCTTTGAGATTTTATGTTATCCACCAGGGTAGAGGCTTCTACTCTATGAAGCTCCAGTTCCTCAAAAGCATAGCTGCATATAAGTTGTACGGCTCTTTTCATATATCCCCTTCCCTGATATTTTCCATCTATTGAGTATCCTAGTATTCCGCTTTTAAACACTCCATACACTATATTGGAAAGCTTAATTTTCCCAATGAGAATGTCATTTATAAAAATTCCGAAATCAAATCCTGTTCCATTTAAAAAATGCCTATAACTGTCGCTTAAAAGTCTTTTTTGAGTTTCCAGAGTGTAAAAATCCTTGTCTCTCCTGGGTTCAAACTCCTTAAGATGATTTTTATTTCTAATATAATAATTTAAAAGCTCCTCTGCATTTTGAGGTCCAAGAATTTTAAGCACTATATCTGAGGAGTTTATTATCGATGGACTATGTATGCTTAAGGCTTTGTATTTTTCTATATCCATGCCGAAAATAAGCTCATTTTCGTATTTACCTTTAGAAAAAACATTGTCCTCAAGTATTCCCTGAAGCTCCATACCACAGTTTATAAAAGGAATTATATCATTGCTTTCCCCTGTATAAATATTTATCTTATGAAGCTGTTCTTTTTTAAATATGGTGCTTATTATGGCTTTTAATGACCTCTCCATAAGCTCCTGATCATCTTTTTTGTAAAAGTTTATTCTTAATGAACACCTTTTATTTTCGTTATTCATATCAAATATTATAAATCTGCCTGCGTTAATCAAAGCTGAATCCTTAATTATATATTCATTAGAAGTTCCTTTTACCGCTTCTATATGAAGGTTGTTCCTTTCATTCATGCTGCATCTCTCCAAAAATAAAAATAAATCCTGAACTTATACCTTTTTAACCAGTATATTTTTTGTGTTTTTATATATTAAAAAGTTAAAGATGATAGAGGTTAAAATACATAAGGGTATTATATAAATTGCTTTGTCTGCACCTATATAATCATTTCCAGCTCCCATTATAAAATTTAAAATCATTCCCTGAAAAGAGGCTGAAGTGACTATTATCCCCGTTATATAGGAACTGCTTACCGGGAATACCTTGCTGACGCTGGCCACTATAGTTGGGAAGGTAACGGCAAAGAACATCCCTGCAGCAGCTACCAGTGCTAATCCGGATTTTCCTGCAATCAATCCTGAGGTATATAAAACCAAGCCTATACTTAAGGAGATTATAATAACCTTAAAGCTTCCGAATTTTTCTACTACGAAGCCCCCTAGAAGCCTTCCAAGGGTAAAAAGCATAAAGAACGCTGAAAGATAAAGGGATCCGCTGTCCTCATTAAAGCCAAAGGTATACTGCATATAATTCACCAGCCAGTTGGCTGTACCCATTTCTGCAAACACATAGGTTCCTAAAGCTATCATATAAAAAATGATGAGCTTATTAGATATTATCTCCTTAAAGGAAAGTTTCTGCTTTTCATCCTCAATCTCTGCCTTAGGAAAAGGAATGAAAAACATAACTATTAAAATCACAGCAAAAACCACGGAGATGCCTAAGTAAAGGGTTCTCCAGCTTATTCCGTTATTAAGCATAAATCCGAAGGTTCTTTGTCCTACAGTAGAACCAAAGCCATAAAAAAAGTGCAGAAGATTCATAACTAAATTCTGCATACTAAGCACTATAATAGGAAGAACAGTATTACTTGCTATGGCTGTGAGACCCAAACCCGCACTGTTTAATGATATCCAAAAAGCAAAAGCTATAAAACTGTTGCTTAAAGACATCATTATCAAGGTAACCAGTAGCACTATTATACCTGAAATAAGTACTAGCTTCTGTCCAATTTTTTCACATAGATATCCCCCTATAAAGGTGGTTACCATATAAGCCGCTGATGTTCCTATAATCATATAGGAAATTTCCTTATTCCCTACGTTAAAAAGCTCCTTGAAACCAGGAACAAACACACCTTTTGTATTTTCAGTTACAGCAGCCATAATCATCATAACAAATAATATTATGAGAGCTCCCGGATAAACGGTTTTTATCTTATTTTTCATACTTTCCTCCACTTTATATAACAAATAATAAATATACATTTTTAAAGAATTTCAAATAAATTATACCA
Organism: Clostridium polynesiense; assembly: GCF_000820705.1. Classification (GTDB taxonomy): domain Bacteria; phylum Bacillota; class Clostridia; order Clostridiales; family Clostridiaceae; genus Clostridium_AA; species Clostridium_AA polynesiense. The sequence continues at coordinate 11,687 of NZ_CCXI01000159.1, forward strand.
CAATGGAGTACAATCTCTATAATTATATTCTATTGAATTTTTTATTTTCTTATGTTTATATTGTATTTGTAGTTAATAAAACGACATTACACTTATTCTATATAAAGAAAGGTGATTTTATGAATAAGCAGAACATAACTAAAGTAAACCTCTTTTTGCTTGGTCTGCAAAACAGATTCAGCGAAAATAATTCGATATTTAAGGATATTTTTGTTACATATTCAGCAGGTTTGAAGGAATTTAAAGGAAAGGGTTCCTTTGATGCAGGGAAAATTAAATATAATTTTAATGGAAAGACAGAAAGCTTATCCTTAGAACAGTTATTTAAAAACATTATAGATGAAGCTGAAAAATACGATTCCTTAAGCATTTTATACAGGGAAAGAGGGACAGAACTTCTGATTTCAGCGGATAATAAAAATGTAAAGATGAATACCACTGAAGTTAAGGAAGAGGAAGATATTCCAAAAGCTTCTGCAGCTTCCAGCATTAATAACCTGCATTACACAGAAACCTCTACCCTTTTAAACAGAGATTACTATATAAAACCGGGAAAAGCAGATGCCCTTTTAAAAGAAATAGGCATTATGACTAAAGAAGGTAAAATTAAAAATGATAGGATAAGAAAATACAATCAGATAGATCACTATGTAGAGCTTTTAGAAGGAATTTTAGATACACTTCCAAGGAACGAGGTTATAAATATACTTGACTGCGGCTGCGGTAAATCTTATTTAACCTTCGTTTTAAACTATTATCTCACAGAGGTTAAAAGGAGAAAATGTCACTTTATAGGAATAGATATTTCAGAGCAGGTTATAAGCTCTTCAAAAAAGATGGCTGAAAACCTTGGATATAGAAATATGGAGTTTTATGCTATGGACATAAACAGCTATAAGCCCAATAAGAAAGTCCATGTAATAATTTCCCTTCATGCCTGCGATACTGCTACGGATATGGCACTGGCTGCGGGAATAAAGCTTAATTCCGACGTTATAATAGCTGTACCCTGCTGTCATAGGGAACTTTTAAATCAGTACAGCTACGAACCCTTCAAAGGAATATTAAAGCACGGAATATTAAAGGCAAGAATGGCAGATGTTCTCACTGACGGTATGAGATCTATGCTTTTGGAATCTAAAGGCTATGAGGTTTCTATTGTAGAATATATTTCACCCTTGGAAACTCCTAAAAATCTTATGATAAGAGCTGTTAAAAAGAGAGAAGAAAACCCTGAGGCTATGGAGGATTACATTAAGCTTATGTCTTCTCTTAATGTATACCCTGCCCTATACAATTATTTAAACGAATATTAATTTATATTATGATGGTAGATCCTACTATAGGGGTCAGACGACATATAAATTTATGTTATGATAGTAAAAAATCCAGCAGCTTATGCTGCTGGATTTTTTCGTTTTAAATAGATTGAACTTATTTAATCTTTAAGGGTACAGTATAAAAAAAGTTATATATGAAATTTATCAATAGCTTAAGCATAGTTAATCTTTAAATAAATCCAAATAAAAATATTTAGATATCAAGAGTCCAATAAATTAAGCCTAGTTAACCTTTAAGCCTAAAAGCTCTCTTATCACCACAGAGGCAATAATCATTCCAGCCACCGGTGGAACAAAGGATACGCTTCCGGGGGTCTGCCTCTTTGTTATAGTCTTTTTCCCCTGCTCCTCAGAAGTATCTGCAGGAACAGTATTTACTAAAAGGGCAGGATCAGAAGAATCTACCGCAGGTAAATGGGGCTTTAACGGCACTTCCTCGGAATAAACTACCTTTAAAGCCTTTACTCCCCTCTTTCTAAGCTCATACCTCATAACCTTAGCAAGGGGGCAGACCTTTGTACTGTATACATCCGTCACCTTAAATTTGGTGGGATCCAGCTTATTACCCGTTCCCATGGAACTTATTAGCTTAATATTATTATTCTCACAATATACAGCTACTGCAATTTTCGCTGTAATGGTATCTATAGCATCAACTACATAGTCTACATCCTCGGTGATGATTTCTGAAAGATTTTCTGAGGTTATAAACATCTCAAGAGCTGTTACCTCACAGCTTTTATTTATAGAAAGCACTCTCTCCTTCATAACCTCCACCTTGCTTCTTTCAAGGGTATCATAGGTTGCATGAATCTGTCTGTTTAAATTTGTAAGACATATAGTATCGTTATCTACTAAGACTAGCTTTCCCACCCCTGATCTTGCTAATGCTTCCACAGTAAAGCTTCCTACGCCGCCTATGCCTAAAACTACAACCTTACTATTCTTTAATTTATCAATGCCGTCACTGCCTATAAGCAGCTCTGTTCTTGTTAATGAGTGCTGAAGCATAATATTCATTACTCTCCTTTGTATTTATTAACAGCAAATATTATATTATAGTGAAAATTAAATGTAAAACTATTCTTTAATATTTTCTATTATTTCATAATTATCTTGTTTATATCACTGAATCATAATATATCCACTGAACATTATTGATTATTCTATGCTATAATATTATTCTGAATAAACATATTATATACAGTAGTATAAACAGCTCTGCTTTATTTATAAAGGAGGAAACACCATTAATGTTTGATTTAGAATGTTGTATTGGATTTTTAACAAACGTTCAGGCAAGAAAATTATCAGAAGCCTTTAATAACAGGCTGTTAGCTAAAGGAATTACCCGAGTTCAATGGATTGCTCTTTATTATCTTGATAAGCATGAAAGCCTAAGTCAGATGGAGCTTGCGGATAAACTGAATATTAAACCTTCTACTGTAGTAAGACTTATGGACAGGATGGAAAGGGACGAATTGGTTCAAAGGGTTCAGAATCCTAAAGACAGAAGATCCTATAATGTAATTTTCACGGATAAAGGAAAAAGCTTCTGGGATACCATAAAGGATGAAGGGGAAATAATGAGCAGAGACTTCACCAGAGATATTTCTGAGGAAGACCTAAACACCTTTAAAAAGGTTTTAGAGAAAATGGTAGAAAATATTAATTAATTTTTTAACAAAGTATATTGATTAGTACCCTAATAGTTGCTATACTAATTATTAGATAGTCAATTATCTGAAGATATTTTAGGAGGGGTATTATATGAGTAAAAATCCAAGAGAAATGCTTAACAGCTTTATGCAGGGCTTAGAGGGGCTAGGAAGCACAAACAAAGAAAATCTTGATGCTTTTATGAATCTTTTAGGAACAACTTATGCTCCTAAGCACCTTGATACTAAAACAAAGGAGTTAATAAGCATAGGTGTAGCAACATATAACAGATGTGAATACTGCATAGTTTTCCACGCTTATAAAGCCTTAGAAGCAGGTGCTACCAGAGAAGAAATAATGGAAGCTGCTATGGTTTCTGTAGCCTTTGGAGGAGGACCTTCCATGGCTTATTCAGTAACTTTATTAAAGGATTCCATAGATGAATTTGAAAAAGACTTTCAATAAAATTTGATTTATTAAAAATAGAGGCTGACTCAGAGTATTAGTTTGAGGCAGTCTCTTTAACATGGAGGTTAAATAATGAACATTATTCTTGATAATATAAGTGGCGGTGCTAAACAAGGAAAAATATGCAGGATATATATTAAAGAAGGGAGCAGTATAAAAAGCGGTGAAAAGCTTTTATCCATAGAAAGTAATAAAGGAAGCGTAGATTTTAAATCTCCGGTAACCTGCAGTATAAAAGATGTAAAGGTTTCAGAAGGAGATATGATAAAAATAGGTGACGTAATAGCTCAGGCGGAATGTACTGAAGGCAGCGCTTCTGCAGAGCCTGTTTCTGCTAAAACCCCTGCTGCCTCAGGTTCCTCATTCAATTATATGAGCGGTCTTTTAACTCCTAAAAAAGAGGAGACTGAATGTGATATAGCTGTAATAGGCGGAGGTCCGGGAGGTTATGTAGCTGCAATAGAGGCGGGCAAAAGTGGAGCAAAGGTCATACTTATAGAAAAGGAACATTTAGGGGGAACCTGCTTAAATCATGGCTGCATTCCTACAAAGGTATTGGTAAGAAGCGCTGAGATCTATAATAACGCTTTAAGGGGAGAAGAATTCGGAATAGAAGCAGAAAATGTAAAGCTTAACCTTTCCAAGGTGTTAACCAGGAAAAATAAAATCGTGGAAGAACTTAAAGGCGGAATAGGATATATTCTAAATAAAAGAAATGTAAGGACTATTTATGGAGAAGGAAATTTAATTGATAAATCCACTATTTTTGTAAAGGAAGGAAACAAAGAAATAACCATTAAAGCTAAGAACATAATACTTGCTACCGGCTCTGAATCTATAATGCTGCCTATTAAAGGTAATGATCTTCCCGGAGTTATAACCAGCAAGGAAGCCTTAAACCTAAGTGCTCTTCCTGAAAGCATGGTTATCATAGGCGGTGGAGTAATAGGAATGGAGTTTGCCTTTGTATATGCTGAGATGGGCTGTAGGGTTTCAGTTATAGAATATTTTGACTCCATATTAAATACCTTGGACAGCGACGTTATAGATGTAATTTCCCACAAGGCTGCAGAACTTGGAATTAAGCTTTATACAGGCTCCAAGGCAGAGGAAATAATAAAGGATGAAAATGGACAGCTAATAGTAAGCTTTACTAAAAAGGAAGAAAAGAAGTTTGTTACAGGAGATAAGGTGCTTATGTCAGTTGGACGAAGTCCTGTAATGAATAAAGATCAGCTTAAAAAGATTGGTATTGTCTTAACAAAGGGAAATAGGGCTATAGAGGTAAATGATAAAATGGAAACCTCTGTAAAGGGTATTTATGCTATAGGAGATGTAACTAATAAACTGCAACTTGCCCATGTTGCTTCTCATCAGGGAGTAACTGCTGTTAAAAATATTTTGGGAGAAGAAAGTCATATGGATTATTCTGTGGTTCCCAGCGCAATATTTACCTCTCCTGAAATTGCAGTTGTAGGGATTACAGAAAAGGAAGCAGGCAAAAGCTCTATGGATATTGAGATAGGAACCTTCCCCTTTGCAGCAAACGGAAAAGCCTTAATTCACGGTGAAAGCCAGGGTTTTGTGAAGGTTATTAAGGATAAGAATACAGGCGTTATATTAGGGGGATCAATTATAGGACCCCATGCTACGGATTTGATAGCTGAAATTGCTTTGGCAGTAAAAAACAAGTTAACTGATGAAAATATTATAGAAACCATACATGCCCATCCCACCACTGCGGAGTCTATTCATGAGGCTTCACTGGAGCTTCATGGAGGAGCAATACATTTTGTCAGGTAACATTAAAAACAAGGTGATTTATTCTCACAGCTTTGATCCATGGTTTAACTTATCCCTGGAGGAATATCTCCTTAATTCCTTAAGTGGGGATGAAGTAATTTTATATTTATGGCAGAACCAAAATACTGTGGTAATAGGTAATAATCAAAATCCCTGGAAGGAATGCCGCCTTGATCTTCTGGACAAAGAAGGCGGAAAGCTTGCCAGAAGACTATCCGGAGGAGGAGCGGTTTTCCATGATATTGGAAACCTGAACTTTACATTTTTAGCCTCAAAGGAAAACTTTGATATTACCAAACAACTTAAAGTGATACTTGAAGCTTTAAAGGATTTTGGAATAGAAGGAAACTTTTCAGGGAGGAATGATTTGGAGGTACTGGGAAGAAAGTTTTCTGGTAACGCCTTCTATTATGAAGATGATTTCTGCTTACATCATGGTACTCTGCTGGTAGACGCAGATATAAACCGTCTTTCAAAATATCTTCAGGTTTCAAAAAACAAAATAGAATCCAAAGGAATAGACTCTGTTAAGGCAAGGGTTATTAATCTTAAAGAAATAAACCCTTTAATAGGCATAAATGATTTAAGATCATCTGTGGTAAGGAGCTTTGCGTCACTTTATGGATCTTCCCCGGACACATTAAAGGAGTACGTTGTTCGTGAAGGTACAGAGGAGCTTAAAGAGCTTTATAAAAAATATTCTTCCTGGGACTGGCTTTATGGGGAAACTCCAAACTTTGATGTATATTTTGAAAACAAATTCTCCTTTGGAATCCTACAGCTTTGCATTAAGGTAAATAAAGGGTTAATAAGTCAGTGCAGGGTTTTTACAGACTCTCTTAAAACCTCATTCCCTGGTATTATTGAACTCTGCTTAACAGATACCCCTTTTGAAAAAAAAGCTGTAATAGAAGCTCTCAATAATACAGAAACTGATTTAAAGAAAGAAGAATTAAAGGAAGTTCTCTGCTGGATAGAAGCTTTAATTTAAACTCTTTCAGTATTTAGTAGTTTATACTAAATAAAAAATCTATGCTATAATTGTTTATGAAAATGCAGTAGATTTGGAGGAAACGATATGAGAATAGGCATTATAGGGGCTATGAGCGAAGAACTTGAAATACTTCTTAAGGATATGCAACTTAATAATAAGGAAACTAAGGCTAATATGACTTTTCACAGCGGAAGGCTTTGGGGTAAGCAGGTTGTAGCTGTGGTATGCGGAATAGGCAAGGTTAACGCCGCAGTATGTACACAAATTCTTATCAGTGAATATAAGGTTGATACTGTTATAAATGTCGGCGTTGCAGGAGGAATAGGAAAAGAAATATATCCTGGAGATGTGGTAATCGCTGATTCTCTTATACAGCATGATGTGGATACCTCTGTCTTTGGAGATAAGCTTGGACAGATTCCAAGAATGGATACCTTTGATTTCAAATGCAGCAGTGAATTGGTTTCTGCAGCTCAGTCTGCCTGCAGAGAGCTTAAGGATATAAAGACCTTTGTAGGAAGGATTGCAACAGGAGATCAATTTATTGCAGGTCTTGAAAAAATTCAGTGGCTTAATGAGGAATTTAATGCTATTGCCTGTGAAATGGAGGGCGGAAGTATTGCCCATGTATGCTACCTTAACAACATTCCCTTCGTAGTTATACGCTCAATATCCGACAACGCCAATAACGGAGCTCATATGGATTTTGAGAAATTTACACCTATAGCAGTAAAAAACTCTACCATAATATTAAAAAAGATTATTGAAAAAATTAATTAAGGATGGCTTAAAGCCATCCTTAATTTTTAATGTCAGGTGCCAGTCACCTGATATAATTCATTATCTGTTATCATAAATTATCTGTTTTTCTTCAGTGTTCACATTATATTTGAGTATCTGAAATTCACCGATATTCTTTGCTCCCTTTACTATATCTATGAGAACAAAATTTTCATTATCCGTAAGCTGAGGTATTCCCGGTAAATTAATATCCTTAAGTTTTATTTTTTTTACTTCTCCGCTGCTGCTTTCGGAAATTACTACTGTGGACTCGTTATTGCTCTGTGTATAGTACATATTATTATCCCCTTTAAGGCTAAAGCTTTCAGAACCCACAGATTCCTTTAAAAGCTTATCGGAGGTTAAGTCTAAAATAGAGTGTCTATCATCCACACTGGCTATAATTTTGTCTCCGTATTGATAGAAATAGGAGTTTTCATCATGACCTTTTAATGAAGTATAGGGAACCGTGCCTTTTTCATTGTTATAATAGATAAGGTTATTTTTTACTGACAGAGGACTACTATCCTTAAACCCTGCAGCTCTGCCGGTTAATTTAAAGGATTCCTTATAATCCGGAGCCTTAAGCACATAGGCTTTTTCTTCCTGAATGGATATATTTCCGTTAGTTCCTATAAATACATCCTTTATATCTTTATTAGACAAATTATCTATATTGTAGCTTTTCCAGTTTGCCAAATCATAAACGGTAACATTCTTACTTTTTTCCACCTTATTATATTTTACAAACCATTTTGAATCCTGTGACCAGTTTATATTTGTATCAAAAATATCTCCCTTATCCATGGTCATATATCGGTTATTATCAAAATCCAACAAAAGCATTGAGCTCTTTCCAACTTTATCTGAAGGTGTATTTCCTATAACCGCATATCTTCCGTTAGGGCTCACCTTTGCCTCAAATACAGATTCTCCTTTTGTTGTATCTGAAAGATTAAAATCTCTTAAGTCATAGGCATTGGTTATACTGCTTTTAGACTGACTATAAACCAAAAGATGAGTTTTATTTGAAAATACTATATTATCATTACTTGAATAATTTATATCCCACGGCTGATTTTCTACAGGAATATCGTTTTTAAGCTCTGACAGCTCTTCAGCTACTTTTAAGCTGCTGACACTTTTTCCATTATCAGCTTCTAAGGCGGCATTTTCCTCCGTTGAATAATCCTTGATAACCGGCTCCTTAGCTGCGCCCTGAGCAGTAGTATCATTAAGTTCCTTATAAAAACCCATCTTATTTATTTCCATAAAGGTTAAGCTTTTAGGTATAAGCACTATTAAAAACACCGCTGCAGCAGCGCTTACTATCACCTTTTTATTATTAACAGCTATATACCTCAGCCTATTAATCAATTTATTCTTATATTTATTTTCATTAATGCTTTTAAATATATACTCCTTTTTGCTGGTAAAACTTACTCCTTCATAGGATAAAACCTCCTGGAAGCCATTTATAAGTGATAACCTTCTTTCATAAAGTTCTTTACATCTGCTGCAATTCTCCATATGCTCCAGCATCTCTTGTCTGCTAAAAGTGCTTAGTTCATTTTCTATATAATCCATTAAATTGTCAGCGAATTTGCTGCAGTTCATAATTATCACCCCTTTTAACCAGCTTATTGCGGGATAAATACCTTTCAAACTTATCATAAATCTTGTAATAGCGTTTCTTTACGGAAGACAGACTCATATTCATCATAACTGCAATATCATTGAAGGTCAGTTCATGTTTAGTATACCTTAAAAACAAAATCTGCTTGTCTACTTCATCCAAAGTAGTTATGAAGCTTTCTATGGATTCCTTAAGCTCTTTAAACTCTACAATTTCCTCCGGAGAAGCTTCATTAGAACCTACAGGCCCTATATCCTCAATATTTACGTTTTTCACCTTACCTTCCTTCCTTATATGATCTATGGTCCTATTCCTTGCAATTCTATAAAGCCAGGCTGAAAATTTATAATCTGCTTTATAGGTAAAAAGCTTGTTATAAGCTAAAATAAAAACCTCTTGAGTCAAATCCTCTGCTGTCTCTCTATCCCTCACCATTTGATAAATAAACCTTGCTATAGACATTTCATATCTGTTTATGATAAGCTCAAAAGCCTGAATATCACCTTTTAGTATTCTTTCCACTATATCTTTATCCTGCAATAATCTCACCTCCGCTCTTTTAAAGTAAAAGCGCCGAAACTTTCCTATATACTTCAATACGGTATAAAAATGTAAAAGTCACCTGAATAAAATATTTAATAAAAAAGAAGCCAAATCCCCCATGACTTGGCTTCCTTATACCCCCCTAATATTTATAAATATCTATATCATTAATATCCGGCAAAGAGAACAGTAAAATAAAACAACTCTATTTTTTAGATGTATTAATACTATCTGAGCTTATGAATAAATAATCCGCTCCTTAATTTAGGCTCAAACCAGGTAGATTTAGGAGGCATTACCTTTCCCGCATCTGCTATGGACATAAGATCATCAATAGTAGTTGCATGCATTGAAAATGCTACCTTCATTCCCTCTTCTACCCTTCTTTCCAATTCCTTAAGTCCTCTGATGCCTCCAACGAAATCTATTCTTTTATCAGTTCTTGGATCTTCAATACCTAATATAGGTGATAAAAGATGCTTTTGAAGTATAGAAACATCTAACCTGTCCACTGGATCTTCAGGGTTAAATATGCCCTCTTTTGCAGAAAGCTCATACCATTTCCCATCTATATACATTCCGTAGGTATTCTTTCTTTCAGGCTTATATGGTACCTGCTCATTATGAGGGGTAATGTTGAACTTTATATTCACCCGGCTCATAAACTCCTCTGTGGAAAGACCATTTAAATCTTTTACAACCCTGTTATAATCCATAACGTACAGATCCTTGTCTGGGAATACTACAGATAAGAAGAAATTAAATTCCTCTTCTCCTGTGTAATCCGGATTCTCTTCCCTTCTCTTTAACCCTACTTTAACAGCTGAAGCCGCCCTGTGGTGTCCGTCTGCAATATATAAATACTCCACTCCGTTAAAAATATCAATTATCTCACCGATTAAAGCTTCATCATCAATAATCCAAACAATGTGGGAAATGCCATCCTCTGAATCAAACTCATAAACAGGTGACTTTTTTACCCAATTGTTAATAATGTCAGATATCTTCTCTTCATTTCTATAGGTTAAAAATATAGGGCCTGTATTAGCATCGCAGTAATCTACATGATTGATTCTGTCCTTTTCCTTGTCTGCTCTTGTAAATTCATGCTTTTTGATAGTGTCATTTATATAGTCATCTATAGATGTACATCCTACAAGTCCTGTTTGAACTCTTCCATCCATGATCTGTCTATATATATACAAGCAAGGTTTATCGTCCTGAATAAGAACTCCGTCCTCAATCATCTTATATAGGTTGTCCCTAGCTTTTTCATATACCTTCTTATCATATAAATCTATACTATTATCCAAGTCTATTTCAGCTTTATCTACATAAAGGAAGGAATGTGGATTCCCCTCTGCCATTTTCCTTGCCTCTTCGCTGTTCATTACATCATAAGGCAGCGCTGCTACCTTGTGAGCGTATTTTACTGCTGGCCTTACTCCTTTAAAGGCTTTAAATACCGCCATGCAATTTCCCCCTTATGTTATAAATAAATATAAAAATTAATTAATAAACTATAAAATCATATGCAAACCTTTACTTGTTGAAGAAAGTCTTTAATATGCTTACTATCTCTTCGCCGATTCTTGTTTGAGCTTCATCGGTAGCTGCTCCTATATGTGGAGTTGCACTTACCTTAGGATGGCTTACAAGCTCTAAATTCTTTGTAGGCTCTTCTTCAAATACATCTATGCCTGCTCCTGCAACTTTTCCGCTTTCCAGAGCATCCAATAAAGCTTTTTCGCTTACAACTTTACCCCTGGAGCAGTTTATAAGATAAACTCCATCTTTCATCATTTCAAACTCTTTTTCTCCTATAAGTGTCCCCTTTGACTTATCGAAAGGAACATGAAGAGAAATAAAATCAGATTTTCTTAAAAGCTCCTCCATAGTACAGAACTCATAATCCTCAAAGCCCTCCTGTTTTCCTCTGCGGCTCGTATAGATTATCTTCATTCCTAAGGCATTAGCTTTTTTAGCAAGCTCCTTGCCTATTCTTCCGAATCCAATTATTCCAAGGCTCTTACCGCCTAATTCTATGCCGTTATATTTCTTCTTTTCCCATTTTCCTTCCCTCATGGTTACATTTGCTATATGAATAAATCTCGTTAAAGCAAACATATGACCTAAAGCTAACTCTGCCACTGAAGCACTGCTGGCATTAGGAGTGTTCATAACCCTTATTCCTTTGCTTTCGGCATAAGCTACATCTATGTTGTCTACACCTACACCGCCTCTGATTATAACTTTAAGCTTTCCTTTTGCAGCTTCATCTATTATAGGCTCTCTTACCTTTGTAGCAGAACGAACTATAAGAGCATCAAACTCCTGGAGTTTCTCTCCTAAAGCCTCAGGCTCATAATGCTGTTCTACTACTTCAAATCCCGCTGTCTGTAAACTCTCTACTGCGGATTTTTCCATTCCATCTGTTACTAATACTCTAATCATAATTTTTTCTCCAAACTCTCAATTTTATAATTATTTTTATAATTTTAGTATGTCTTCAATAGCAGCAAGTAGTTCTTTTATGTCTTCCATCTGCATGTCTGCCATATGAGCTATTCTGAAGGTCTTTTCCTTAAGCTTTCCATAACCATTGGATAACTGCATGCCTCTGGCTCCTAGTTCTTTATTAAGAGCAGCGACATCTATCTCTCTGGTATTTTTAATTGTTGTTAAGGTGTTGGACCAGTAACCCTTTTCAGGATATATTTCAAAGTGTTTTTCTGCCCATGCTCTAACCACTTCAGCCATTTCTATATGTCTTGCAAATCTATTTTCAAGACCTTCCTGGTTTAGTATATAATCAAGCTGATAATCTAAAGCAAACATATGGGATAAGGATGGTGTTGATGGATATTGATAATCCTTCTTTTGAATATACTTGTACATACCTAAAAGATCCAGATATGTTCCTCTGAACGGAACCTTTTCTGCCCTTTCCCTGGCTTTATCTGAGAAAGTACAGATGGCCATTCCCGGAGGAAGCCCAATTGCTTTTTGTGTTGAGGTTATACATATATCAACACCTAATTTATCTACTTCTATCTTTGTTCCCGCTGCGGAGCTTACTGTATCTAAGCAGTAAACAACCTCTGGATATTTTTTCATTACTTCAGCAATTTCTTCTACGGGGTTCATTATTCCTGTTGAGGTTTCGTTGTGAGTCACAGTGATGAGATCATATTTTCCTGTAGATAATACTTCATCAATAAGCTGTGGGTTTGTTGGTTTTCCCCACTCTGCTTCATAAAGATCTGCTGGTACATTGTTTTGTACAGCCATGTCATACCATCTGTTACCAAAGGATCCTACAGAAAAAACTGCTGCTCTTTTAGCAGTACAGGATCTTATTGCGCCTTCCATAAGCCCGCTTCCAGATGAAGTTGATAATAATATTTCGCTTTCTGTGTAGAAGAGCTTTCTTAAATTGTCACTGATTCTTCTTTGAAGTGCAGAAGCATCTTTACTTCTATGACCAATCATAGGCTCGGACATTTTTTCAAGAACTTCAGGTCTTACTTCCACCGGTCCTGGTATGAATAATTTTTTGTGCATTACGCTACCTCCTAAGGTATTTTAATTTATTGTATTTAATTCCTTATGATGGATTAACATCCAATTATTATTTTATCATCTGCTAATAATTTACACAATATTCATAGAGGAAATTATTATGAATTTTCACAATTTTCATATGTTAAAATTATAACTTTATATAACTTTATCACGATAAAGTTCGTTTTTAATAAATAATTGGGTAATAATTAACAATTTGATACCATTATAGAATCCCGCTGCTTTTTCTATTCATATTTTCGCAATATTTAATGATAAAAAACAGATATTACTTTAGAAAAATGTTCTTCTAAAGCAATATCTGCTGTTAAACTCTTACCATGGATTTCTTCCTATAAGGACCTTATCATATAAATCTATATCACATCTTTTTTCTACAAAATGCCTACAGTTATCGCAGCTTCTCTCCGGTCCTGCCTCAGATACCAACCCTTTATTTATAGGCTCATATCCTGGACAATTTAAGCCAACGGCTTTCCTTTGTTCTATGCTCATTATATTATCTCCTTTCAAGCTTCATCATAGATTAGTTCTCCTCATCATACAAAAATAGTATTTCCCTATTATTTTTTAATATGTATAAAAGGTGCCAGGCACGTGACAAGTGACAAACTGCAAAATGCAGTTTGTCACTTGTCACGTGCCTGGCACCATATATATTATCTATACGCTTCAGCTTATAAATTAAAATTCCGTGAGGGGTGGAATTTTTCGGCTAAATTTATTTTCTGAAGCTATATAATTAATACCAAAATCCTTTAAAAAAAGTTTTCTATTTTATCTTTTCATCTGTTTTTATCATCCCATCCTCCAGGGATAAAACCCTGTCCGCACTGGAGGCTATATTTAAGTCATGAGTTATAACTATCAGGGTCTGATTATACTTTTTAACGGAAAATTTTAAAAGCTCTATTATTTCCTTAGAATTTTTGCTGTCTAAATTTCCTGTAGGCTCATCTGCCAGTATTATAGAGGGCTTATAAGCAAGAGCTCTTGCTATGGACACCCTCTGCTGCTGTCCTCCGGAAAGCTGGGAGGGCAGATGGTGAAGCCTGTCCCCTATTCCTAATATACCTACTATTTCATCTATATACTTTTTATCAGGCTCTTTATTATCCAGCAAAAGAGGCATAAGCATATTTTCCTCAGCGGTGAGCACAGGGAGGAGATTATAAAACTGAAATATAAAACCTACATTTCTCCTTCTAAAAACTGACAGTTCCTTTTCATCAAGGCTGTATATATCCCTGCCGTTTATTACAACCTTCCCGGAGGTAGGCTTATCAATTCCTCCTAAAAGGTGGAGCAGTGTACTTTTTCCTGAACCGCTGGGACCGATTATCGCAGTAAATTCCCCTTCATTTATCGATATATTAATATTTTTAAGAGCCTCCACCTTAGTTTCATCGGTTCCATAGGTTTTATTCAAATCTACTGTCTTAACTATTTCCACCGCTATTCCTCCATCTTTATCGCTTCTATAATATTGCTGTTATTTATCCTTTTTAAAGGCGGGTAGCTGGAAAGAAGCGTAATAACTATTGTTCCTATGCTGCCTATAAGCATTCCCATCCAAGGTATACTATAGTCAAAGCTTGTCATCATATTAAAGATTCTGTACATAAGATAACTCAAAATCCCCCCTATGATGCTTCCCCAAAAAGCTGCAATAACTCCATAAAGGACACCTTCAATCCATATCTGTTTTTTAACCTGCCGCTGAGACATACCAATAGCCTTAAGGGAGGCAAACTCCCGCTTTCTGAGAAGAAGATTGGTATTTATAGTGTTGAGTATATTGAGGGAGCCTATGAGGACGATTATGCTCACAAAGCCGTATAAAAATACGCTCATTATAAGCTTGCTTTGCTTTTGCCTTTTTACTCTTTCATAAAAATCTTCTATAACTATATCTGAATCCACTGGAGAAAGTTTTTTAATGGAGGCTGCAGCTTCATCTCTTTTAACATCTTTATTTAAAATAATGTTTATATGTTTAAATTTATCTGTTTCCATAGCATCAGCATAAACTTTTTCCGTGGTTATGAAATTTATCGGGTCTTCTTTATTTATAGTAACCGGAACTTGCTCTGCAATAGCAACTATTTTAAATTTATTGTTAGGCTTAATTTCCGGAAATTTATTATCCTTGTTAAAACTTTCCATGATTTTGCCGTTTAAATCTAAAATAACTTCATCTCCTACCTGCAGGTTAGTAAGATTGATATTATGCACCTGTCTTTCTAAAGGATCATATATCCTGGGATCATGAACCAGCACAACCCCATTAACTCTATTCATTTCTTCTTCATTTATTTCTCCCTGAGTTACATAATTCCTGGTCATATCCAAAAAGTCCTTATGATACCCGTATAACGAAGATCCATTAAAATATATAATATTTTCTCCCTGAAGATTATACATTAAACCTTCTCTATATCTGCTCTTCTCCAGGTATGCTGTATTTATCTTATCGCTTTTTATAAACGCCGGAGCATAATTTATATTCTGCTTATAGGCTTTGATTATAAAGGGCTGCTGACTTAAAACTTTTAAATACTCTTCTGAAAAGGGATTATTACTTTTTATCTGCATATCAAAAATCATGCCTACATTTGAAGTATTGGTTCTCATAGTATAGTTCATAAAGGAATTAAAAACTATAAAGAGAACTATGCTTATTACCAGTGATGCCACGGTAACGGTAAATCTTCTTCTGTTTCTCTTTATATTTTTATAGGCAAGCTCTCCTTCTATGCCGAATATCCTTCTCAATATTCTCCCTGACCTGATTCTTTTATATTTTTCGTTTTTTATAGCCCCTGTATTTCTCACTGCTTCTAAAGGAGATATCCTTCCTGCAATCTTTGCAGGCTTCCT
The DNA here is from genome assembly GCF_000820705.1 of Clostridium polynesiense. Taxonomy (GTDB): domain Bacteria; phylum Bacillota; class Clostridia; order Clostridiales; family Clostridiaceae; genus Clostridium_AA; species Clostridium_AA polynesiense. Next base: position 27,375 of record NZ_CCXI01000159.1, read on the forward strand.
GGCAGAAAAATAAACGGTTATGCTTCCCAATATTATACTTAATAATATAACCTTAGAATTTACATACATACTCATACCTTTAAATGAGTTGAAGCTGCTGGCAGAAAGTATATAAATAAGAATTTTGGAGGCTGTTACTCCACTTAAAATTCCTAAGGGTATCCCTATTATACTGAGGGTAAAAGCTTCTTTAAACACCATATTTTTAATCTGTTTAGGTGAAGCGCCTATGGATCTTAATATACCAATCTGTGTTATACGCTCCATAACAGAAATTTGAAATATATTATATATAACCAGTATGGTTGAAATCACTACTAATGTTACAAGGAATATTACAAGTAATATAAGAGAATCATTGACATTGGCATAAATACTCTGTCCGCTTAAGGTTAATAAAGCTCCATTGATGTTCATGTGTTTATACTCATCTTTTTCCGTAGTTATAATATTTAAATCCTTCCCTATTTCTCGCACAGTAGTATAAGCATTCTTTATATTATTTAAATTTCCATAAACCTTGTATTTTCTGCTAGAGTCATAAACTCCAGCTGCCTCAGGAAGAGTTATGGCTTTAAATACAGCATTGGAACTGTAGTATACATTAGATTTTATTATTCCTGAAAGGGTATAGCTTCTTTCTCCGATTACCTTTATACTTTCCTGACTATCGTAGTAGTCTTCGAAAGTAATATCTTCACCTCTGTGATTATATCTTTTTATTAATTTAATATTAAGCTTATCTCCTATTTTAATACCTTTAGGAAAATACTTAAGAGCGCTTTCCTGTATAATTATTTCATCCTTATTTGCTGGCAGACTTCCTTCCTTTAATGTAACAGGAAGAATATTTAAAGCCTTTTCATCATAGCTTTCTATATTTAAATATTAGTATCTAAGTTCTCCGGTTTTTTCTGCTTCTTCTGAGCTTACTTCATGTATTAATCCTGTTCCTTCCATTCCCACCACTGCGGTATTTTTAAAGGCAGTATGATTAAGCACCTGCTTTACCTTATCTCCTGAAATATCCTTAAAGTTAAAGTGATAACTTCCCACAGCTTCTATAACATTTCTTATTTCATTTTCTCTAAAAGAGTTTATTAATGTTCCTATGGAGGTAAAGAGAGCTACAGAAAGGATTATCCCAGCCACTGTAAGCATACTTCTTTTCTTTTGGGACTTTAAATATTTGTATGATATTTCATTAAAGTGCTTCATATTTCCCCCTGCTCTCGTCTTATAGAGAATAATTAATCTAGCTTTACGTAAGTTCAATTATAATATTAATACAATAACCTTACAATAATATGAAAATTTATCTTACTATTTAGTAAGATAAAAGATGGTGCCAGGAATCTGACAATTGTCACTTGTCAGGTGCCTGGCACCATCTTTTAAAATTAAAAGCCCTGCAGGTAAGCCTGCAGGGCATAGATTTCAAGAAATAAATATTATCTTCTTGGTCCTCTGTTGTTTTGTTGTTTTCTTGCTCTTCTGCAATCAACACATCTTTGTGGTTCATTTTCGAATCCTTTTTCTTTATAGAAAGCCTGCTCGCCTTCAGTAAATATGAATTCTTTTCCGCAATCTTTACAAACTAAAGTTTTATCTGACATAATAAAATCCTCCTTTTCTCCAAGATTAAGATTTAATGTAGTCCTAACAATAATCTCTTGAAAAGAGGATATGTTGTTACTTAAATTAAATCATACATTGCTCTGCAATATGAGTTAACTATATCACAATTAATTTACATAATCAATATATTTTTAATTTTTTAAATTTAATTATTATTTTATAAAAACTATTTCAAACTCAGTGCCTGCGTCAATTTTACTTCTTACGTTAATACTTCCTCCCTGGCTTTCCACTATGGATTTAGAAAGGGCAAGTCCTATACCTATACTGTCACTTTTAACAGAATGCTTCCCCCTATAAAATCGTTCAAATATATGAGGTATATCCTCTTTAGCTATGCCTGTTCCTGTATCCCTTATCAATACCCTAAGAAGCACAGGAGAATCTTCTATACTTATAAAAATATCATTACCGGAGGGTGTATGTTCAATACAGTTCTTAATAATGTTGGTATAAGCTTCCACCATCCAGTTTTCATCTAAAGAAAAGGCTGCTTGCCTAGTAGAATTTTCAAAAATAATGTGTTGATCTTTTTCTTTCCATTTTACCCTTAAGGATTCTACGGATTTCTCCAAAGCAGTTATCACCGGTGCCCTTACCTTTTCAAATTCTATAGCTCCCGCCTCAAGTCTTGCTATCTTTAAAAGATTTATTATAAGCCACTCCATCCTTGTAAGCTGATCTCTGCTCCTCTTTAGAAAATCCCTCCTGATTTCTTCCTCCTTTACATTACCTTCTAAAAGCAGGTCATTAAAGGCTATTAATGAAGAAAGAGGGGTTTTAAGCTGGTGAGATATATCAGAAAGTATATCCTTTAAAAATATCTTTTCCTTTTTTGACATTTCCATGCCCTTTTCTATTCTACTGGCCATTTCATTAAACTGATGTCCTAAAATGGAAAATTCACCTTCTCTGTCATCCTCCAGTTTTATAGAAAAGTCTCCTTCAACTATTTTTTCTGCGCCCTTGGAAACCTTCCTTATCTTCTTTAAGATACTGCCGTAATCCTTAAAAACCACTGCAAATATCAATAAAAACAGCAGAACTGTATAAAGGTTTACAGCTTTTACCGCATGATTTTTATAATCAGACATCACAGGAATTATGGAAAGAGAAGTACTTTTATCATATCCGTACTTTTTTAAAACCGCTTCCCCTAAAGCTTTATTCTCCGGTGAAGTCTCCTTTGTAAAATATCCTGCTATTTCCTGTTCTAACTCAGGATATTTATTTATTATAGCTCCTAAAATATTTGAATTGTTTTCTATAATATGAGCCTTCATGGTGTTCAGCTCGTGATGGAGAAGGAGCATTGAACCGCAGTAAAATATTATCAAAAGTATGAAAAATTTTATAGTTATCCTTTTAACTTCCGGATTTCTGTAAATTGAGTTCATCTTTACACCTCTACAAACTAAGAATTCCACCTATAGCCTACTCCTCTAACGGTAGTTATTATTTCAGGCTGTGCGGGATTATCTTCTACCTTTTCTCTAAGTCTTCTTATGTATACAGACAGGGTGTTATCATCTACAAATTCTCCTGCGGAATCCCAAAGCTTATCCAATATCTGGCTTCTTGAAAGGGCAGCATTAGGATTCTGAATAAAAAGCAACAGCAGTCTGTGTTCTAAAGCTGTTAAAACAACTTCCTGTCCATCTTTATATGCTTTCCCCTTCAGAGTATCTACTCCTATCCCTCTGCTTTCTATAATATATTTAGCTGATGCACCAGAATTGCTGTTTCTCCTCAGAACCGCTTTAATTCTTGATAAAAGCTCCTTTATTCTGAAGGGCTTTGTAAGGTAGTCGTCTCCGCCTATATCCAATCCCATTACCACATTAACCTCTTCATCAAAGGAGGTAAGAAATATTATCGGTATAGAAGATGTTTTTCTTACTTCTTTGCAAAAATCATAACCGTTTCCATCTGGAAGCATCACATCCAGAAGTATTAAATCAAAGCTTTCACTTAAAAAAGCTCCTCTTGCTGCTTCTACCCCGGAGGCTTCAAAAACCTCAAAGCCTTCATTTTTAAGGGTATATCCTAAAGCCACGGTTAGTGCTGCATCATCCTCTACAAGCAATATTTTAGACATTCCTATCCCCCCCTAATATCTATTTAATCATTATTATAAACCATATATTCTATCTGTGCCATTAAGTAAAAAGTCTTTTCAAAGGACAGCCTGATAAAAAGACTCTCCCTTAAAAAGACTTTAATGTTTTATAAGTTATATATTTCTGAATACTTATTATTTAAATATTCTACAAAATATTTGGAGGTAAGCTCTTCTCCTGTTACCTTTTTAATAAGCTCTGCAGGCTTATATACCGCACCATGCCTATGGATGTTATCCTTTAGCCACTGGTAAATATTTTGAAGATTTCCATTTTCTATATCCTCATACATATCAGGCATATCCTTAAGCATCTTATTTAGGAACTGAGCTCCATAAAGGTTTCCTAAAGCATAGCTTGGAAAATATCCAAACAGACCAGAGGCCCAGTGAGTATCCTGCATAACACCTTCCGTATAAGTATGTGCCTCTACTCCCAAATATTCACTGTATTTTTTATTCCAGGCTTCAGGAAGCTCTTCCACAGTGATTTCGTTATTTATAAGGGCTTTTTCCAGCTCGTATCTTATTATTATATGAAGGCTGTAGGTAAGCTCATCCGCCTCAATTCTTACAAGTGAAGGCTCAACTATATTTATAGCCCTGTAGAATTCTTCGAAATCTACATTTTCAAATTGAGGGAATCTCTTTTTTGCTTCAGGGAGGAAATATTTCCAGAAGGCTCTGCTCCTTCCTATTATGTTTTCATAAAATCTGGACTGAGACTCGTGGATTCCCATAGAGGCACCCCCTGCAAGTCCTGTTCCCTTAAGGTCATCAGAAACATTCTGCTCATAAATTCCATGTCCGCCTTCATGAATAGTGCTGAACAAAGCACTTCTAAATTCGTTTTCTAAGAATTTAGTTGTTATTCTGACATCCTTGTTTCCAAAATTAGTAGTGAAGGGATGTACACTTTCATCAAGTCTTCCTGCCGCAAAGTCATAACCCATCTTTTCAAGAACAAAAAGAGAAAATTCTTTTTGAGCTTCCTTTGAAAACTTTTCTTTAAAGAAGCTGTCATCTATTTTTACGGTGCTGTTTTTAATCTTATTTAAAAGCTCTACTATGGAGTCTCTAAGATCTGAAAAAATTTTATCCAGCCTTTCTACTGTAATTCCAGCCTCATAGTTATCCAGCATTGTATTATACTTATTGCCTTCATAGCCATAATATTCTACAAACTCCTTTTGAAAGTCTATTACCTTTTTAAGGTGAGGCTTAAAGCTTTCAAAATCATTTTTATCCTTTGCTTCCTCCCAGGCTGCCTCTGCATCTGAAACTGCCTGAGTGTATGCTACAGCTCTTTCTTCAGGAACCTTTTTAGTTAGGTCGTATTCCTTCTTAGCGTTTGCTACCATGGATTGTTCTACTTCATCAAGTTCTTCATTGCCTGATAAAGCCTCTATAAAATCCTTCATCTTATCTGAGGTCTGAAGCTTGTAATGCTCCCCTGCAAGATAAGCAAGCATTTCCCCTCTGTCAGGAATAGCTTTTCTTGGCGCTCCTACCCTCATATCCCACTGGATAAGTCCGATTGCTCCTGTAAGATGCTCAATTTTTCTCATATATTCTTTCATTTCCTGAAGCTTTTCTTTTACCTGACTCATTTATACCGCTCCCTTCTCTTTATACCTAATTTAAATATAATACAGACTCTGTCTCTCTGCAGTATTTAACGCATTGACACTGTCCAAAGTTTCTTGGACATTTTCTGCATAAGCAGTCTTCTGCGGTTCCATCACAGCTTTTTTTATATTCAGGACAGTACCTGCAGTTATCACCGGTCTTATTCATATACTTCCCTTCTCTTTCGTTTTATTATTATCTTATTCCTTATTTTCCTCTTCGTATTTAACCCTATAGTTAATCATAAGCTCACCTAAAATGTCTCCTATTCCCGGCGGAGTATAGGTTATGGCATTAGCTCCTGCCTCTATGGTTTCCCTTATGCTTTCCTCCGTAGGTCCTCCGGTGGCTATTATAGGAAATTCAGGATAAGATTTTCTTATGTTTCTAACTATACTGGCTGTATTCTTAGCTCCGGAAACATTAAATATGGTAGTTCCCGCTTCTATCCTTGCAGGTATATCCTCACAATCCGATACCACAGTAACTATTATAGGTATATCTATAAGCTCCCTCATCTTTTTAATAACTTCATTGGGTGTAGGATTATTTACTACAACCCCCATGGCACCTTTAAATTCAGCGTCTAAAGCAAGGTTAACCACCCTTTTTCCCTGTGTAATTCCGCCTCCTACTCCGCAGAAAACCGGAACGTCTGCAGCCATAACCAAAGCCTCTGTTATCACCGGCTGAGGGGTAAAAGGATAAACTGCTATAATGGCATCTGCATTAGTATTTCTAATGATTGCAACATCGGTGGTAAATAAAAATGATTTTAACCTTTTACCGAATATCTTAATGCCGCTGGCACTTCTTATAACAGAAGGTACTTCTATCATATGGCTTCTCAGGGTTCCTTTTATTTCAGGAACAAACTTTGCTTCTTTTATTCTTCGTTCGTTCATAGTTTACCTCCTTATCAATTTTTTCCACTTACCATTAATTATATATTTTATGAGAGTATTATTAAATAGAAATTTCTACATAATATAAATTAATATACTGTTAAAAGAAAATTTTCTTGTAATGAGTAATATTAATAATATAATATGGTAATATAAACTGTTTATGAAAGGAGCTAATTAATGAAGCGGAGATTATACCCTGCATATAGAATTCATCTTGTCATCTTTTCAGCCTTTATTTTTATTGGATTTCTCATAAATACTCCTGGTGAAATAGTCTTAGGTATAAAAAGCATAATGTTAAACTCAGATATTTTAATTACAGACTATGTAGAAGTAGCAGGTATCGGTCCAACCCTTGTGAATGCGGGACTGCTGAGTTTATTAATTATGTCATTCTATTTATATCACGGTATTAAACCTAACGGCTCCACCTTAATGTCTATCTGGCTGACTGCAGGCTTTGCCTTTTTTGGAAAAAATATTTTTAATGTATGGCCTGTTATCTTTGGCGTATGGCTTTATTCAAGATATAGAAAGGAACCCTTTATCAATTATATTTTAATCGCAGTTCTTGGTACTACTTTAGCTCCTACAGTAAGTCAGCTGTCCTTTGAAAATATATTTCCTTTTGGAGTTAGCATATTAATAGGTGTTTTAATTGGAATCGGCATAGGGTTTATACTTCCTCCTTTAGCCTCCAGCTCCATGAAAATTCATCAGGGCTATAATCTGTATAATTTAGGCTTTGCTGGTGGACTTCTTGCCATGCTTGTAATGTCTCTGTTTAGAGTTTTAGGAATAGATTTCGACAAACGATTCCTTTGGAATACAGGGAATAATCTATTCTTTGCCCTGCTTATTTTTGGTATTTCCCTATTTCTTATTATTTATGGTATTATAAAAAATGACAGAAGCTTGAAAAACCTAAAGGAAATCACAGGACATACAGGAAGGCTCATAAGTGATTATTTTCTCCTTTATGAAAATGCTGCTTATATAAACATGGGGATACTAGGCATTTTTTCCACCCTATATGTACTCATAATAGGCGGAGATTTAAATGGACCCACCATAAGCGGTATATTCAGCATTATAGGTTTTGGAGCCTTCGGAAAACATCTTTTAAATATAATACCTGTAATGATAGGTGCATCTCTTTCAGCCTTTTTAAATATCTGGGCTCTAAATTCTCCAAGCATGGTTTTATCTATATTATTCAGTACCGGATTAGCTCCTATAGCAGGTCAGTTCGGATGGCCTATAGGAATACTGGCTGGATTTCTCCATGTAGCAGTAGTTATGAACATCGGCTATCTTCATGGAGGTTTAAACTTATATAATAACGGTTTTGCTGCTGGATTTGTTGCACTTATACTAGTACCTATAATAAGAGAATTAGGGAAAGGAGATTAACATGAAAAAAAAGCATAATGTTAAAAGTGTGGATCAGATTAATTTAAAAATATTAAATGAGCTGATTAACTTCTGCATGCATCATGGTGCTTCAGATCTGGACATTAAGATAAAGGATAATCCATCAGAAATCTATATACAAATTCATACCACTGCTGAAGGAATAGATGAAAATACCATAAAGACTCTAAAAAAATACCTAAGCGCTCCAAGGCAGCATGAAGTAGAGAGCTATTACTGGGAATTAAGCGGAGAAGATGAAGCAGATTCTGAACTAACCCTTGTTGGAATGATGACGGACGAAGCTGAGGTTTCCTATGAAGAAGGAAAGCTTGAGATTAGGGTGAAGAGGAAGAAGTAAGAGGGCAGAGGTGAGCTCTTTGAAGGTAAAAGAAGCATTTTGAAAAGGAGGGTGAAATTTACCCTCCTTAGTTTTGATAATTACTAATTTTTATACTAAGCTTTTAATTTTTAAAATTACATCTGTAAGCATTACTGCCTTCATATCCTATCTGCTTTAAAACCTCATTAACTACTTTTTTGCCTACTGCATCTTCACTCATCTGACATAGGGCATCCTCGATATTTATCCATTCCGCTCCTTCAACCTCAGGAGATTTAATAAGTTCTCCAGATTTATAATATGCCATATAGGTAAGCATTAGAAGCTCTTTATCCTCTATACAGCAGCTTCCCAGATATTTTATATCTTTAATTTCTATCCCGGTTTCTTCCCTTACTTCTCTATATACCGTTTCCTCTACGGTTTCTCCATTAGATACATAGCCTGATATTAAAACCTTTGAGTTTTTGTATATATAGCTCTGTTTAAGCAGCAGGATATCATCTTCCTTGACAACCGCTACTACTACTGTAGGCTTTGGAAGGTCGAAATACATTTTATCATCATATTCACAATAAGGAACATATCCTTCATCATAACTGAATTTTTCTTTTAACTCTTTTCCACAAAACGGACAATATTTGTATCTCATAACTATTCCCCCTATAGAAGCCAAATAAGCTAGTATAATTATTTTAGCATATGAAAGCCTTTAATACCACCGAATTTCCCTTAGGCATTACCTTCTAAGATTAATTATATTTCTGTCCTTTGCAAAACCTATAACGTTATACAAGATGATAATTTCATTGATTGAATTGTCTTTGATATATTTCTCCATAGACATATTATTATATCTTAAGTCTGCCACATGTATTTTTTCAAAATGATTTGCTATAAAAGGAATAAAGGAATTTGCGTAGGAATCTTTTATAATCAGAAGATTCCTTCCATTTTTATTTGAAGTCTTAATGGTTACCAACGCATTATTTCCGTTTAAAAAAACAGAATACTTATCCTTTGTATCAATATGCTTCATTTCATATAAACTTGTAGTTTTCCTCTGTCCCATATTATAGTCCACCTCATAATCAATAGGAAAAAGAGGCCTATATATATGAATTTCATCCGGCTTTTGAGTATAAATATTAGCTTTAGAATAAGTACTTCCTAAAAAACTCTCTGTGACTTTAATAATCTGGAACTTTTCTTCAGGGGCAGCCTCTTCCTTTACAGCTCTGCACCACTCTTTGTAGGCTATATAAGCTCCTTTAGTGGTCCAGTGGTGGTCTGTCCTGTAATAAATATATTCATCTTTAGAATTTTTCAGAGCTTCTGTAACATCTATAACATTTCCTGATGTAAATTCCTTCTTCATTTTATTTATAATAGCTCTTTGATTAAAGACATTGGCATAATCAGGGAGCTTTTCCTGATCTATAATCTCTACAGTAGGAGCCATTATTATATTTATTTTTTCCTTTGGTATCTGCTTCGATGCGTTTTTTATAAAACTATTTAATATATTGATATTATCTTTTATTCTATTTAAATCTATGCTATCCGGAGAATGCTTTTCTATTAAATAATCCTCTTTTCCGAAATATACCCTTCCATTGTCCTTTTTCCCTAAAGCCATTTCTGTTGAGCTTTTTAATGAAACCCATTTATCCCTTGCAGGAAACTGATCCTTTATGTAGCTCTCAAACTCCTTAGAAAATTTGCCGGATATAATATTCTTCCAGCTTAAGGTTGGCTTGGAAGCCAAAACTCTGTTTTCGCTTTCTGAAAACTTCTTATCAGGAGTTATCAGATTAATAAAGGATACTATGGCTAAAAATGCTGCAAATGTGAATACTACTGCTTTTTCTCTCATATTATCCTCCTTAAAATCTGAAATATAAAAACGGGTTATAGGAACCGTCTACCAGATAGGCAATGCTTAAAGTAAATATTATTATTAACACTGTACATTCAATAGCTGCTGGCATTAAATTACCTTTAAAATATTTAGTAAATACTTTATTTGCAGCTCTTGAAGGATAATCAGTACTTCCTATAAAAAGAATCAAAAATAATATTATATTTGTATATAGGAGGTATATACCCTGATTATCTATAATTCCTGATGAAGTGATACCAAACATCGCTTTAAAATATTGAATTCCGCCTTCAACACTTTCAAAAGCAAAGATAACCCAGCTAAATAAAATAAATATCAGTGCATATAAATGATTAATTATAGCTGGCAGCTTTTTCAAAAGCTTTGATAAAATCAGCTTTTCCGCAATTAACAGCAAAGCAAAATATCCTCCCCATAAGACAAAATTCCAACTTGCTCCATGCCATATTCCTGTAAGAAGCCAAACCGCTGTTATATTTCTGATATGCTTTAAAGGTCCCTTTCTGTTTCCCCCAAATGGAATATAAACATATTCCTTAAACCAGCTGCCTAGGGATATATGCCATCTTCTCCAAAATTCCGTAATGCTTTTTGACATATACGGATAATTAAAATTCTCTAAAAATCGAAATCCAAACATGCTTCCTAATCCTATTGCCATATCTGAATAACCGGAAAAGTCATAATATATCTGCAGAGCAAAGGCTGTTATGCCTATCCAGGCAGAAAGTACAGAAAGCTCTGAGGAACGAGCTTTATATACTTCTTCCCATATAAGTCCTATGTTATTTGCAAAGAGTACTTTTTTACCCAGACCAAAAAGGAACCTTTTAGCTCCGTAGGAAAAGCTCTTAATAGTTTCCTGCCTTTCTTTTAATTGTCTGGCTATGGTCTTATATCTTACTATAGGTCCTGCTATAAGCTGGGGAAATAAGGAGACATAAACTCCAAAGTCTATTATATTACTTTGAGCCTCAGCTTCACCTCTGTATATATCAATGGTATAGGACATGGTTTGAAAGGTATAAAAGGAAATTCCAATAGGCAGTGGAAGCTTCATTCCTCTATAGGAAATTTCAAAAATACTGCTTATATTATAAATTATGAAATCACCATATTTAAAAAAACCTAATAGTGACAAATTTATTATTACAGATAAAATCATCATAAGCTTTGCCTGACCTATCTGATTCCTTTCTTTAAACCTTTCAACATACCGTCCAAGAAAATAGTCTGTTAAAGTAGAAAAAAGCATCAAAATTATATATACAGGTTCTCCCCAGGCATAAAACATAAGACTGAATATAAATAAAATGAGATTTCTTCTTTTTTTAGGCATTAAAAAATATGCTGCAATTACTGCAGGAAGAAATACAAATAAAAATAAAAGGCTGCTGAATACCAATAAACCACCTCATTAACAGCTGAATTTAATGCCACCGAAGCATATATATCTGTCAGTGGCATAAATTATTTTATATATTATTTTAATACTTTTTCTATAGCTTCAATTGCTATTTTGTTCTGCTCTTTTGCAGCTTTTACCTTAGCTTCTTCGTCCTCGCCGTCCATTATTTCCATTGGTATTTCTCCAAGCATTAAAAAGAATACATAATTTCCTTTTCTATATACCTCTGAAGCATCTACCTTGGGTTTATTCATAGGATATTGACGTGAATTTTCTATTAAGTCCTCTCTGTAATCTTTTAATTCCTTTTCTACTTCCTCTGCTTTCCCTTCCGCTGCTTCTATTCCAACAAAGGTGTCTACGTTAACAGATATTTTAGGAACCTCTGCTATTGCTTCTTTATATAATTCCTTCTCTATATCAAACTTTTGATCTATTTCCTCTGCATTTAAGGTTAAATTAGGATAATAAGCTTCACCATATGCTTTCTTAACAGCCTCATGTATCTCTTTAAGCTTTCCAGAAGGTATTTCTTCCTTTTTACCATCATTTTTATTTCCGCAGCCAGCAAACACTGCCATAACTAAAGTTAATGCACATATAATCGAAATTAGTTTCTTCATTATTCTACACTCCCATCAATTATTTTTTTTATTTCTAAAATTGAAATTCTGGTTCCATTTTGAGGTGCATAAATTTTTTCTCCGCCCTCTATGGATAATAAGGTAAATATACTTCGGTAAACCGCCGATAAAGCAGTCTGTCTATTTCCATGCTGTTTCCTCCTAATCCCTTTCATATATTATTCGATGTTACAATAAAAAAGTTACACCTTTCAGATAAATATTCTATAAGAAGAACTATAATATTAATATTTCTGCAGCTTAATTAAATTTCCTAATAACGCTAAAGTATCACAGGAACCTCCTTATCCAGGGTTATAGAATCTTTTTCTACTATACAGCTGTATGCAAATATATCTACTCCATTATCCCTGGCATATCTTAAAGACTCTCCAAAAAAGGGATCCATCTCATCATGAGGTGAAAAGCTTACTGCTCCATCAAGCTGTATTAAGAACAAAACTCCCGCTCCTCTGCCTGATTTTTTCACCTCCACCAATTCTCTTAAATGCCTTGCTCCTCTAACTGTAGGAGCATCAGGGAACTTAGTTATTCCATTTACTTCATAAGTAACCCCTTTAACCTCAAGAAAGTACTCTTGTGGATATCTTATGTCCTCATAAGGTTCCATAAGAAGCTTAAAATCAAATCTGCTGGTTCCAAAAACCTTTTCTCTAAATATAATATTATATTTTTTTAGTCTCTCTATCCTTCTAAGGGTCAGTGCTTCTTCTACTACCTTATTAGGAATATGAGAGTCAATATTAATAAGCATATCTCCTTTATACCCTGCAATTAGATCATAAGGAGTCTTTCTGGCAGGATTAGGTTCCGCCCTAAGCAAGACCTCTATACCAGGAACCAGTATTTCTCTGCATCTTCCTGTGTTAGGAACATGAACCATTATTTCCTCACCATTAACTTCTACGTAGGCCTGAAACCTATTAGGTCTTCTTAAAAATTTTGCACTGATTATGTTTTTATTCATTTTCATTTGATTTACCTCTCAGTTTTCCACATTCTTTACTATATTTATACACATTATCCACAGTTTTTATCCACAAGTTTGTGTATAGCTGTTTATATCGTAAATTGTTAAATCTTCTTTCTTCTGAAAAAATTTTAGATTAATTAAAATTTTATTGTAAACATAGATGAATGAATTATTATAATGGCTAGTTTCAAATTAAAGTTAACCACAGATTTATCAACATTATCCACAGTATTTATAAACAATTTACACAGTTTGATGTATTTAAAGGCTTTAGCCTGTTGATAACTTCTTTAAGAACCATTATTTATGTACTTTTTGTTAATAAACTATGAATGACATTTTTGTAAATAAAATGCTAACCTTATGAAAAAAGACCACTCAAATGAGCAGCCTTTAAATTAATTTGGTGACCCCTAGGAGAATCGAACTCCTGTTACCACCGTGAAAGGGTGGTGTCTTAACCGCTTGACCAAGGGGCCTTATTATATTATTTAGATAGATTTTAATTAAAAAGGCTGCCGGCAATTAATATGTCAGCAGTCTCTTGTTGTACAAATG
>NZ_CCXI01000160.1 GCF_000820705.1 Clostridium polynesiense
TTTGAAAGAATTTGTTCTTTCAAAACTGCATATAGAACTGGTAAAGAAACAATATATATTGGTCAAGCCCTCGACCTATTAGTATCAGTCAGCTGAACATGTTGCCATGCTTACACCTCTGACCTATCAACCTTGTGTTCTTCAAGGGGTCTTACTAGCTTACGCTATGGGAAATCTAATCTTGAGGTGGGCTTCACGCTTAGATGCTTTCAGCGTTTATCCCTTCCCGACATAGCTACCCAGCTGTGCTCCTGGCGGAACAACTGGTGCACCAGAGGTCAGTCCATCCCGGTCCTCTCGTACTAAGGACAGCTCCTCTCAAATTTCCTGCGCCCGTGGCGGATAGGGACCGAACTGTCTCACGACGTTCTGAACCCAGCTCGCGTGCCGCTTTAATGGGCGAACAGCCCAACCCTTGGGACCTACTTCAGCCCCAGGATGCGACGAGCCGACATCGAGGTGCCAAACCTCCCCGTCGATGTGGACTCTTGGGGGAGATCAGCCTGTTATCCCCGAGGTAGCTTTTATCCGTTGAGCGATGGCCCTCCCACGAGGTACCACCGGATCACTAAGTCCGACTTTCGTCCCTGCTCCACTTGTAGGTGTCGCAGTCAGGCTCCCTTCTGCCTTTGCACTCTTCGAACGATTTCCGACCGTTCTGAGGGAACCTTTGAGCGCCTCCGTTACATTTTAGGAGGCGACCGCCCCAGTCAAACTGCCCACCTAACAATGTCCCGTCGCCAGTTTCATGGCGTCCGGTTAGAATCCCAGTACTGTCAGGGTGGTATCCCAAGGGTGACTCCACAGAACCTGACGATCCTGCTTCCCAGTCTCCCACCTATCCTGTACAGACAATACCGAGACTCAATGCTAAGCTGCAGTAAAGCTCTACGGGGTCTTTCCGTCCAACCACGGGTAGCAAGCATCTTCACTTGCACTACAATTTCGCCGGATTTGCAGTTGAGACAGTGCCCAAGTCATTACGCCATTCGTGCGGGTCAGAACTTACCTGACAAGGAATTTCGCTACCTTAGGACCGTTATAGTTACGGCCGCCGTTTACTGGGGCTTAAGTTCACACCTTCGCTTGCGCTAAGTGATCCCCTTAACCTTCCAGCACCGGGCAGGCGTCAGCCCCTATACTTCAGCTTTCGCTTTAGCAGAGACCTGTGTTTTTGTTAAACAGTTGCTTGGGCCTATTCTCTGCGGCCATGTCTCCATGGCACCCCTTCTCCCGAAGTTACGGGGTCAATTTGCCGAGTTCCTTAACTGCAATTCTTCCGCCGGCCTTAGGATTCTCTCCTCACCTACCTGTGTCGGTTTGCGGTACGGGTACTGTCTTTCTCCCTAGACGCTTTTCTTGGCAGCGTGGAATCATGTACTTCGGTTCCGTAGAACCTTCCCCATCACACCTCAGCTTATACAGGCGGATTTGCCTATCCTGTATACCTAAGTGCTTAGACCAGCATCCAATAGCTGGCACACACTATCCTCCTGCGTCACGCCATCGGTAATAGCGATTGACAGTAGTATCGGAATATCAACCGATTGTCCATCACCTACGCCTTTCGGCCTCGGCTTAGGTCCCGACTAACCCTCAGCGGACGAGCCTTCCTGAGGAAACCTTAGGTTTTCGGCCAATGAGATTCTCACTCATTTCTCGCTACTTATGCCTGCATTCTCACTCCTGTACAGTCCACCGCTCCTTACGGTACGACTTCAGCCCATACAGGACGCTCCCCTACCGCTGACACATACGTGTCAACCCGTAGCTTCGGTGATAGATTTTAGCCCCGGACATCTTCGGCGCGGGATCTCTCGACTAGTGAGCTATTACGCACTCTTTCAATGAGTGGCTGCTTCTAAGCCAACATCCTAGTTGTCTTAGAAATCCCACATCCTTTACCACTTAATCTATACTTGGGGACCTTAGCTGACGGTCTGGGCTTTTTCCCTTTTGACTACGGCACTTATCTGTCGCAGTCTGACTGCCGGACTAATAGTATGCGGCATTCGGAGTTTGATAAGGTTCGGTAAGCTATACGCCCCCTAGCCCATTCAGTGCTCTACCTCCGCTACTCACATCCGACGCTAGCCCTAAAGCTATTTCGAGGAGAACCAGCTATCTCCGAGTTCGATTGGAATTTCTCCGCTATCCACAGCTCATCCCATGGTTTTTCAACACCAACGTGGTTCGGTCCTCCACGGAATTTTACTTCCGCTTCAACCTGGCCATGGATAGGTCACCCGGTTTCGGGTCTACGGCATGCAACTAGTCGCCCTATTCAGACTCGGTTTCCCTTCGGCTCCGTACCTTAAGTACTTAACCTCGCTACATACCGTAACTCGCAGGCTCGTTCTACAAAAAGCACGTCATCACACACATAAGGTGCTCTGACCGGTTGTAGGCACACGGTTTCAGATTCTATTTCACTCCCCTCCCGGGGTTCTTTTCACCTTTCCCTCACGGTACTTCTTCACTATCGGTCATCAGGTAGTATTTAGCCTTGGGAGGTGGTCCTCCCTGCTTCCCACAAGGTTTCACGTGTCTCGTGGTACTCTGGATCAGAACTGACACTAATGACTTTCACCTACGAGGCTATTACTCTCTGTGGACCAGCTTTCCAGCTGAGTTCGGTTAATCATATCGTGTATTTTATGTTCTGTCCGCAACCCCGGAAACAAGTTTCCGGTTTGGGCTCTTTCCTTTTCGCTCGCCGCTACTAAGAAAATCGATTTTTCTTTCTCTTCCTCCAGGTACTTAGATGTTTCAGTTCCCTGGGTTTACCCTTCTGAAGCTATTTATTCACTTCAGAATACATGGGGTTTCCCATGTGAGTTTCCTCATTCGGAGATCTCCGGATCACTGGCTATGTGCGCCTACCCGAAGCTTATCGCAGCTTATCACGTCCTTCATCGGCTCCTGATGCCAAGGCATTCACCATGCGCCCTTTGTAGCTTGACCTAATTTGGTATCATTTCTTAAAAGAAATGTACCTTAGTCTATTGTTTTTCTTTCTTTGGCGGAATTGTATTTAAATATAATTCTCTATAGAAAGATTTGTAGTTTCTTTACATCAGTTAACTATATACAGTTTTCAAAGAACAAA